>NZ_JBHYXD010000045.1:23154-42356 GCF_042751995.1 Streptomyces sp. NPDC059371
GCCCCCCGCGGGGCCGGCGCACTACGCCCGCGCTACCCCCGCCGCCCGGTCGCCGGCCCGGCCCGCGCGCTCGGCGGGCGCGGGCGGGCGGGGCCCCCCCCCGCGCCCGCCCCCCCCCAGGGCGGGTACCGGGATCGAGGAGTGCGAGCGTGGGTGTACGCGGGCGGGGCGCCGTTCTGGTGACCGGTGGCAGCGGGTTCGTGGGAAGCCATCTGGTGCGGCGGCTGCTGGAACGGGGCTACCGCGTCCACACCACCGTACGGACGACCGCGAACACGGCGAAGGTGCTGCCGCTCCGGGAGATGCAGGAGGACTTTCCCGGGAGGCTCACGCTGTTCGAGGCCGATCTGCTGGCCGACGGGTCCTTCGACGGGGCGATGGAGGGCTGCCGCGTGGTCTTCCATGTGGCGTCGCCGTTCCTGATGCCGGAGAAGATCAAGGACGGCCGCCGGGACATGGTCGACCCCGCCCTGCTCGGCACCCGCAACGTGCTGGGCGGGGTGGAACGGACACCGACGGTCGAGAAGGTCGTCCTCACCTCCACCGTCGGCGCCGTCTTCGGCGACTACATCGACGTCCGGAGCATGGACGGCGGTGTCCTGTCGGAGAAGTACTTCAACACCACCAGCACGGTCGAGAACAACCCGTACCACTACGCGAAGACGCTCGCGGAGCGCGAGGCGTGGGCGGCGGAGGCGGCCCAGGACCGCTGGCGTCTGGTGTCCGTCAACCCCGGTCTGGTCCTCGGACCGTCCCTCACCCCCGCCTCGGAATCCGGCAGCCTGTTCCTGCTGGACGAACTGTTCAAGGGCTACTTCTTCTACGGCGCACCCGATTTCAGCTTCACCACGGCGGATGTCCGCGAGGTCGCGGACGCGCACATCGCGGCGGCGGAGCACGACGGCGCCAAGGGCCGGTACATCGTCGCGGCGGAGACGATGACGTCCTTCCACGACATGGCGCGCGTCATCCGCGCCCGGTACCCCCGATCCTTGCGGCTGCCCCGCACCGCGCTCCCGCACTGGCCGGTCCGCGTCCTCGGCCCGGCGTTCGGACTGACCCAGGACTACATCCGCAAACACCTCGGCATCCGGTTCCGCGTGGACAACAGCCGCAGCGTGCGGGAACTGGGGATCACCTACCGCCAGGTCGAGGAGACCCTGCTCGACCACTACGAGAGCTGGAGGCACCGCAGGACGTGACGAGTCCCACGTCCGGGCCGCTGTTCGGGACGACCAGGTAGGCTTCCCGGCGGGTGCTGAGGGGAAGCGCACCTCGGTGATCATGCGAAACGCGGTCGCCCGGTCACGTACACCGAAACGGGAGGAACCGGCGTTGCACGTCCAGGACTGGCTCGAGACGGTGCCGGCGGTCAGTATCTACGCGCTCGTGGCCCTGGTCATCGGCCTGGAGAGCCTGGGCATCCCGTTGCCCGGTGAGATCGTCCTGGTCTCGGCGGCGCTGCTCTCCTCACAGCACGACGGCATCAACCCCGTCATCCTCGGTGTCTGCGCGAGCCTCGGCGCGATCATCGGCGACTCCATCGGCTACGCCATCGGCCGCAAGGGCGGACGCCCGCTGCTCGCCTGGCTCGGCGCGAAGTTCCCCAGACACTTCGGCGAGGCCCATGTCGCCACGGCCGAGCGTTCCTTCCAGAAGTGGGGCATGTGGGCCGTCTTCTTCGGCCGCTTCATCGCCCTGCTGCGCATCTTCGCGGGCCCGCTCGCCGGTGTGCTGCGGATGCCGTACTGGAAGTTCCTGGTCGCCAACGTCCTCGGCGGCATCATCTGGGCCGGCGGCACCACCGCCGTCATCTACTACGTGGGTGTCGTCGCCGAATCCTGGCTGAAGCGCTTCTCGTACCTCGGCCTGGTCGCCGCGGCGCTCGTCGGTGTCGCCTCGATGCTGATCGTCCGCCGCAAGGCCAAGAAGGCGGCGGCGGAGCACAGCACGGCGGAGACGGAGCCCGTCCCCGCCGCCGAGTAGCGCGGCTGCCCGTACGGTGCCGCGGTGCCAACGCCGGCAAGCGCGGCGCGGGGCCGCCCGGGGCCGCACGGACCTACTCGTGGATCTCGCGGTGCGCCTTCGCCAGTTCCACGTAGAAGACACCGTTCAGGGAGAGACCCTCGCGCTCCTCGTCGGTCAGCGGGCGCTTGACCTTCGCGGGGACACCCGCGACGAGTGAGCCCGGCGGGACCCGCATCCCCTGCGGCACCAGCGCCTGCGCGGCCACCAGCGAGCCGGCCCCGATCACGGCGCCGTTGAGCACCGTCGCCCCCATGCCGATCAGACAGTCGTCCTCCACGGTGGCGCCGTGCAGTACGGCGTTGTGGCCGACGGAGACCCGTTCCCCGACGGTGATGGGGAAACCGGGGTCGACATGCAGACTGCAGTTGTCCTGCACATTACTGCCGGCGCCGATGACGATCGGGCCGCAGTCGGCGCGCAGCACCGCGCCGTACCAGACACTCGCGCCCACCCCCAGCGTGACGTCTCCGATGACCACGGAGGTCGGGGAGACGAACGCCTCCGGGTCCACCCGCGGATCCTTGCCGCCGATCCCCTTGATCAGCGCCTGATGCGTCGTCACCGTGTCACCGTCTCGTCGTCTCGTGGTCCGGTCTTCTGAGTACACCGGCACCGTATGTCATGGCCCCCGCGTACCTCCGGTGGGGCGAAGATCACAGGCGTCCGGCCGCGTCCGCGTGCCCCGCGCTGAGTACCGTGAGCGGGTGTCCAGGAGCAAGAACACGTTCTCATCATGGCGGCGACGCCTCGCGCAGCGCGCCGTCCACGCGGGCTGGGCCTGGATGCGGCGCGCCGGTACGGTCTCGGCCGAGCAGCCGGGCCGCTTCCGCTTCGGCGCCCTGGGGGAGAACACCCGACTGGCCTTCCCGCTGGGCACGGTCTTCGGCGAACCCTGGATCCACCTCGGCTCGTACTGCATCGTCGCCGAGCAGGTCACGCTGACCGCGGGCCTGATGCCCGACCTGGACCTCGGTCCCGACCCGATCCTGCGCATCGGGGACGGCGTGGTGCTCGGCCGCGGCAGCCATGTCATCGCCGACACGACGGTCACGATCGGCAACGACTGCTACTTCGGGCCCTATGTGTACGTCACGTCCACGAACCACTCGTACGACGATCCTCACGAACCCATCGGCAAGCAGTGGCCGCGGATGGAGCCCGTGGAGATCGGGCCCGGCTGCTGGATCGGCACCGGTGCGGTGATCCTTCCCGGCGCGCGGATCGGCCGGAACGTCGTGGTCGCCGCGGGTGCGGTGGTACGCGGTCCGGTGCCGGACCACTCCGTCGTCGCCGGAGCCCCCGCGAAGGTCGTCCGGAGGTGGGACCCGGTCGCCGGATGGCAGCCGCCGCTGCGCACACCGCCGCCGGTGCCGATTCCCGACGGGGTGACCCCCGAGCAGTTGCAGGCGCTCTCGGAACTGGACGAGGAGACGATCGCACGGCTCGCGGAGCTGGATCTCGACCCTCGGGACGCGGCCGAGGACGTGCACGCGCAGTCGGGGGACGTCCGCGCGGAGTCCTGACCCGGGAACGGCAGTCGGGCGACGGACGGGCCGCGACTGCCGAGGTCCGCTCCAGGAGCCGTGGACGGGCCGCTGCCCCGGAGGAGCGTCGTACCCGATGGCGGAACCCCGGCTCTGCCGGTCCGGATCCCGGCTCAGCCGGTCGCCAGCAGCACCGTGCCGACCAGGGCCAGCGCCGCTCCGGTGGCCTGCACCCCGCGCAGCCGTTCCCTGAGGACACCGCGCGCGGCCAGGGCCGTGACCACCGGGTACAGCGAGGCGAGGACGGCGGCGACGGTGACCGGGCCGTGCTGGGCGGCGACCGAGTACGTGCCGTTGGCCGCGACGTCGGCCAGGCCCACGAAGGCGAGCGCGGGCAGGGAGGCCCAGGGGAAGCCGCTCCCGGGAAGGGCCGCGCCGCCGCGCCGGACGGAGACGGCCAGGGCCGCGCCGCCGGTGACGACATTGGTCAGGCGCTGCACGAACAGCGCCAGGAAGAGCCCCGTGACCGACGACGACGCCTCCGCGATCAGCACGAACACCGTGCCGAAGCCGGCGGCCGCGATCAGGGTCAGGAGGATCGCCTGCCGCTGCACCGGAGCTCCCCGGAGCTGGGGCCCGCCCGCGAGGACGACACCGGCGACGGCGACCGCGATGCCCGCGATCTGGGTCAGTCCCGGGCGCTCCCCGAGGACCAGACCGACGCCGATGGGGACGGCCACGGCCAGTGAGCCGAGCGGCGAGACCACGCCCATCGGCCCGAGCGCCAGCGCCTTGTAGAAGGAGAGCAGCGCGACCGGACCCACCAGGCCCGCGGCGACCGCGAACCACAGCTCCGGTCCCGCCGCGCTCCAGCCCCCGGTGGCCAGCACGATCGCGCCGAGGACCACCGCCGCGATCGACTGGGAGGCGACGACCACGGTGAGCGCGGGGGTGCGCCGGGTCAGCAGACCTCCGCCGAAGTCGGCCAGGCCCCACAGGAGGCTGGTGGCCAGGGCGAAGAGTGCTGTCACGGGGGGCCTCGCAGTACAGTTCGGTGAACGATCAGGTGCATCACACGATAGTTCACCTGATTGAACTCTGTCATTCAAAATATTGGACGGAATGTGTCGGATCTCGACCTGCTGACTCAATCCCTGGCGCGCAATGTGAAGCGCTGGCGCACCGAGCGCGGCTTCACCCTGGAGGCGCTCGCCGCTCGCGCCGGAGTCAGCCGTGGCATGCTCATCCAGATCGAGCAGGCCAGGACCAATCCCAGTCTGGGTACCGTCGTCAAGATCGGTGACGCGCTCGGCGTCAGCATCACCACCCTCCTCGACTACGAGCAGGGGCCCAGGGTCCGGATCGTCCCCGCCGACCAGGCCGTACGCCTGTGGCACACCGACGCGGGCAGCTACAACCGGCTGCTGGCCGGCACGGAGGCGCCCGGCCCGCTGGAGATGTGGGACTGGAGGCTCATGCCGGGCGACGGCAGCCCTTCCGACCCGCACCCCGCCGGCACCGTCGAACTCGTGCACGTCCTCTCGGGCGACCTGACCCTCACCGTCGACGGCGTCGATCACCACGTCCCCGAGGGGGCGAGCGCGTCGTTCGAGGCCGACACCCCGCACACGTACGGCAACCAGGGCGAGATCCCGGTCGAGATGGTCATGGCCGTGTCGGTCCCGCTCGTGCACTGAGGCCCGGCGGCTTCCCGCCGGGCGGGTCCGCGGGGCTGTTAGCGTGCCGTCATGCGCGCACCCATCGGACACTTCGACCACGCCTCCCCGGCCCCCGATCGCCTGGACGAGCTCATCCGCCCCGTCGCCGACGCGGTGCGCGGGTGGCGCGGCGGCACGCCCGCCGAGCAGATCGTCTACGTCGAGACGAACCCCGAGTGGGCCGACACCGCCGTCTTCGTCGAGCACTACGGCAAGGAGCTGCTCGACACGTCCGCCAACTGCGTGGTCGTCGCGGGCAAGCGGGGCGGCGAGACCATGCTCGCCGCGTGTCTCGTCCTGTCCACCACCCGCGTCGACGTCAACGGCGTCGTGCGCCGTCAACTGGGCGCCCGGAAGGCCTCGTTCGCCCCGATGGACCTCGCGACCGGCGAGACCGGCATGGAGTACGGCGGCATCACGCCCGTCGGACTCCCGGGCGACTGGCCGGTGTTGATCGACTCGGCCGTCGTGGAGCTGCCGTACGTGCTGGTGGGCAGCGGCCGCCGAAGCGGCAAACTCCTGGTGCCGGGCAAGGCGTTCGCCGAACTGCCCAACGCTGTGGTGCTGGAGGGACTGGGCGTCGCCGCCTGAGGCAAGAGTTTCAGCCCTCCGCCGTTTGAGGAGCGGGGTCCGGGGCGGAGCCCGGGTACGGGTCGCGCAGGGGCGGAGGGGCGGAGGGGCGGAGGGGCGGAGGGGCGGAGGGGCGGAGGGGCGAATATCGCTTGTGCCGGCCTGTTCCGTTGCCGCCGGCAGCGGTCATCCGTTCACGCGGCCGAGTGATGCGCCAGCGCCCGGTGCGGGTCCGCCTCGCCGGGTGCCGGAGCCGGATCGGCGTGGACCAGAGCGGCGGTCAGCCTAGGTACGGCGTGCAGCAGGGCGTGTTCGGCGTTCACGGAGATGTCGTGGGCGTGACGCACGGTCGCCTCGCCGTCCACCACGACCGCCACCTCGGCACGCAGCCTGTGCCCGATCCAGCGCAGCCGCAGTTCCCCCACGTCGCGCACGCCTTCGACCCGCCGCAGCGCCTGCTCGGCCCGGTCCACCAACTCGGGTTCCACGGCGTCCATCACGCGCCGGAAGACCTCCTTGGCGGCGTCGCGCAGCACCAGAAGGATCGCGGCGGTGATCGCCAACCCGACCAGCGGGTCGGCGAGCTGCCACCCGAGGGCCGCGCCGCCGGCACCCACCAGTACGGCGAGCGAGGTGAATCCGTCCGTACGGGCGTGGAGTCCGTCCGCGACCAGGGCGGCCGAGCCGATCTCGCGCCCGACGCGGATGCGGTACCGGGCGACCCACTCGTTGCCCGCGAAGCCGATGAGGGCCGCGACCGCGACCGCCGGGAGGTGGCGTACGGGCTGCGGGTCGAGCAGCCGGCCGACCGCCGCCCAGGCCGCGAAGGCGCCGGACGCCGCGATCGTCAGCACGATGACGATGCCCGCCAGGTCCTCCGCCCTCCCGTAGCCGTAGGTGAAGCGCCGGGTCGCGGCTCGGCGGCCCAGGGTGAAGGCGACTCCGAGCGGCAGGGCGGTCAGCGCGTCGGCCGCGTTGTGCACGGTGTCGCCGAGCAGCGCGACCGACGCCGACAGGACGACAACGGCCGCCTGTACCAGCGCCGTTGTGCCGAGGACGGCCAGCGAGACCCACAGCGCCCGCATGCCCCGGGCCGACGCTTCCAGCGCGGAGTCGAGCTTGTCGGCCGTTTCATGGGAGTGCGGGGCGAGGAGGTGGCGCAGTCGGCCTCTGTGGCCGTGGCCGTGGTCATGGCCGGGGTGGCTGTGGTGATGGTCATGGTCGCTGTGGCGGCTCGGCCGTCCACCGCCGTCCTCGCTCCCGCGGCTTCCGACGCCGGTGCCGGTGCCGGTGCCGTGGCCGTCCCCGTGACGGTGGTCGTGGCCGTCGTCCCCGTGGTGCTGGTCGTGCCGGTCGTTCACGTGCGTCCCCTTCCGTGCGCGGGAGTGGACGCGCCGACGTCCACGAGGCCATTATGTGCGTATGAGCGCACGCATGCACCTATCACCTGCGCACGATGCGCACCCGCGCACCCCCGGCGAGGAACAGTTCGCGCTCGCGGCCGAACTCCTCGCCCTCCTCGCCGATCGCACCCGCCTCACGCTGCTGCACGCCCTGACCGGCGGGGAAGCCGATGTCACGACGCTGACGGAGAGGTGCGGAGCGGCCCGTCCAGCCGTCAGCCAGCACCTGGCCCGGCTCCGTCTCGCCGGGCTCGTGAACACACGGAAGGAAGGACGCCGGGTGGTCTACTCGCTCGGAGACGGTCATCTGCGCCGGGTGGTCGACGAGGCGCTGAGCCTGGCCGACCACCGGCTATCCGACCACCCGGCGCACGACTGAGGTCATGCGCGGGCAAGGCCGTCAGCGAGTGAGCGTGCCGTCGTTCGTGACCGCGCGGTCCCCGGTGAGGGGGCCGTCGTCCTCGCCCTCCTCCAGCAGGTTCGCCGCCGCGCCCACGATGCTCGGGTCGGGGCTGCCGACGACCTCCTCGTCCTTGTCGGCGTAGGCGAAGCGGGCCAGGACACTGCGCATGGCCTCGACGCGGGCCCGCTTCTTGTCGTTGCTCTTCACCACGGTCCAGGGCGCCTGAGCGGTGTCCGTCTCGCGGAACATCGCGACCTTGGCCGCCGTGTAGTCGTCCCAGCGGTCCAGCGAGGCCAGGTCCATGGGGCTCAGTTTCCACTGCCGTACGGGGTCGACCTGACGGATCGTGAAGCGGGTGCGCTGCTCACTCTGCGAGACCGAGAACCAGAACTTGATCAGGTCCACGCCGTCGTCGACGAGCATCCGCTCGAAGGCGGGCGCCTGCCGCATGAAGCGCCGGTACTCGTCGTCGGTGCAGAAGCCCATCACCCGCTCCACGCCCGCCCGGTTGTACCAGGACCGGTCGAACATCACGATCTCGCCCGCGGTCGGCAGATGTTCCACGTACCGCTGGAAGTACCACTGCCCGCGCTCCCGCTCGGTCGGCTTCTCCAGTGCCACCACACGGGCGCCGCGCGGGTTGAGATGCTCGGTGAACCGTTTGATCGTGCCGCCCTTGCCCGCCGCGTCGCGCCCCTCGAAGACGACGACGAGCCGTCGGCCGGTCTGCTTGATCCAGCCCTGCAGCTTCAGCAGTTCGATCTGCTGGAGCCGCTTGTGCCACTCGTACTCCTTGCGCTCCATGCGCTGCGGGTAGGGGTAGTTCTCCCGCCAGGTGTCCACCGGGCTGCCGTCCGGCCGGATCAGTACGGGGTCGTCATGGTCGGTGTAGTCCACCCGCATCCCTGCCAGCAGTTCCGTCATCCGGCCCTCCTCTGCCCGTGGTCCGATTGTCCGCCGATCACGTTGTTCCCGCCGTTTCGGCGAGGCCCAGCACGCCGGGCGCGAAGACGACGACCGTCGCGACGGTGACGCCGAGGCTCACCGCGGCGACCTCGCCGAGCGCGGTCCGGTCGAGATGCATCCGGGAACCCTCCTTGGGGCAGGCGGCCGTGCCGACACCGGCCGGCGCGGCCGTACGGACGGCGACCGTGTGGTGGTCGTTCACGTTCGAGGGGTGGACGGGGTTGTGGCGCGAGGCGGCGACGATGACCGAGGCGACGGCCACCGCGACGAGAGCGATCACCACGGTGCCGAAGGTCCCTCCGTGCTTCACCACGCTCGCGGACACGCCGCCGACCAGCGCGGCGGCCGGCAGTGTGACCAGCCGGGCGACCGCCATCCGGCCCGCGGTCCCCCAGCGCACCTCGGCAAGTTTCCTGCCCAGTCCGGCGCCGAGGATGCCCCCGGAGCAGACCTGCGTCGTGGAGACCGCGACGAGGAACGTGATGTGGTCCATCCCCTGATGGAAGCAATCCGAGGCGTACGGCGGGAGAACCGGAGACGAAGGCGACGCGAGTCGGAGTCGAGATGCACGCGCACCCATGACCGCGAGCTCAACCTCGTGACCTCGTGCATGGTTTGACGCGTCGTTGAACGTCTTGCCCGTGAGGCGTCATGCGGATGACGACGGCACGCGGCGGACCGCGGGGCTCGCGTCGGCGGTCAGTGCCGTCTCAGATCGACCCATTCCGCGGTCTCGCCGGGCAGGACGTAGCGCTCGATCTCCGTGAAACCATGCCGCCGGGCGAAGCGCAGGCCCTCCTCGTTGGACGCGAGGACCACGGTCTCGATCACCCTGGCCCCCATCGAGCGCGCCTGTTCCAGACCGCGTGCGTACAGCTCCTCGCCGAAACCCCGCCCGCGGTGCTCGGCCAGGACGCGCGCTATGACGGTCGCCGTCGCGCTGTCGCCGGCGGGCGGACGCACCGTCGTACAGCCCACGAGGACCTCGCCGAGGTAGGCGACCTCCAGGCGGTAGCGGCGGGCGCGCTCGCGCACCTCGTCGAGCGACATCGCGGCGGGCGGGACGATCACATTGTGGACGTGCTGCCAGTCCGCGAGGCGGGACTCGTCGGCCGGTGCTTCGACGCGAAGGGTGGTGGGCACGTGAGCAGGAAACCGGTGCGGGCCGCACGGCGTCAACAGCGTTGACCCAGGCCGCCGTCGGACCGCGCCGGACGGTGCGGCAACCGGTCGGCGTCAGCCCAGGCGCGGGATCTCGATGGCCGGGCAGCGGTCCATCACCATGTCGAGTCCCGCGGCACGCGTCCGCTCGTACGCGGCCTCGTCGATCACGTCGAGCTGGAACCAGACGGCCTTGGCGCCGACGGCGACGGCCTCGTACGCGATCGGCCCGGCGAGGTCGCTGTTCACGAAGACGTCGACGACATCGACCGCGAAGGGGATGTCCGCGAGAGAGGCGTAGCCCTTTTCCCCGTGGACGGTCTCGGCCTTCGGGTGCACGGGCACGATCCGCTTGCCGAAGCGCTGGAGGACATCGGCCACGCCGTAGGCCGCGCGGCGCCGGTTCGACGAGAGCCCGACCACCGCCCAGGTGTCGCCCGTCTCGGTCAGGATCCTGCGGATCGTCTCTGAGTCGCCGTACACGCTCGGCCTCCAGGGGTAATCGGTCGGTGCCTGCCGTCAGTGTCTGCCAGTCTCGTCAACAGTGAGCGGAGCGTGCTGATTCCGCCCGCCGTGCGCTCGCAGATGGTCGAGCAGCAGACGGCTCAGCGTCTCGGGTGCCTCTTCCGGGATCCAGTGGCCGAGGTCCGGCAGGATCTCGAACCGGTACGGCCCGTCGACCCACCGCGCGGTCTCCCGCGCGGGGCCCGGCCCGAACGCGGTGTCCCCCGTGCTCCAGACGTACAGCGTGGGCACCTCGACGGCACCGATCTCGCCGTCGGGGCGGCCGGACCGGTACCAGTTCAGCGCCCCGGTCAGGGCGCCCGGCCGGGTCAGATGCCGGACGTAGGCGTCGGTGCTGGCCCGCGGGACCTTGTCCCCGTAGAGCGAGCGGAGCAGCCGGGCGTCGTCGGCCAGCATGCGATGCTCGGTCGCGGGCGCGTCGCGCCAGTCCTTCATGTACTGGGACCGTGCGCGCTGGTCGTCGTCCGAGCGCAGAGCCTCGGCGAGGGCGCCCGGGTGCGGGGTGGAGACGACCGTCAGGGTGCGTACGCGGCCGGGATGGCCGGCGGCGGTCCACCAGGCCACCGCGCCGCCCCAGTCGTGACCGGCCAGGTCGAACGTCGGCCAGCCCAGTGCCTCGGTGATCGCGACGACGTCCGCGACCAGGACACCGATGCGATAGTCCTCGGCCCGCTCCGGGCGGACCCTGGGGGAGTAGCCGCGCTGGTCGGGCGCCACGACGCGGTAGCCCTCGGCCGCCAGCGCCGCGATCTGCCGCTGCCAGGCCAGACCCGTCTGCGGGAAACCGTGCAGCAGCAGGACCGGGCGACCGTCGGGCGGACCCGCCGCGACGGCGTCGAACACACCGGCGGCGGTGGAGATGCTCATCCCGTTCACGGCTCACTCCTTCATACCGACTGGTCGGTCAGCTTTCCGGTGGCGGAAGCGGATTGTCAAGGCCGGGTCCGCGTCCCGTGCGGTGAACGCCCGGTCCCGGTCCTCGAACCCGAACGGACCGTACGGCAAACGCTGTTCAGGGCCGTGGCCGCCCCGCCCGTCGTCACCGCGGGCCCGGTTCCGGCGGAGGGCCCGCGCCGGCGCGCGGGCGCGTGTCCGGAACGGCCCCCCACCTCCCCGCACCCGCCCGCGCGTCCGCCTAGGCTCACCCCGTGCTCCGTATCCTTGACGCCCGAACGGGCGAACCCGTCGACGCAGCCCTCGCCCGCCGCGGTCTGGTCCGCGTCCACGCGCGCCCGCCCGGGTCCGGCATCACGAGCCTGCGCGTGCTCCTGGTCGCCGACGTCCTGGCGCGGGCCCTGGAGATCGGCGGCAACCCGGCCTGGGCGACGCTGACTTCGGCGCCGGATCCGGCGGAGTCCGAGGACCGGACGGACCCCGGGGGCCGGGACGCCTCCTGGGGTGAGGCGGGACTCCGGGCGCGCGCCGCCGAACTCGGGATCCGGCCGTTCGAGGATCACCGGGACACGGCACCGGGACCGGCGGCGACGCGGACCATCGACGTGGTCGCCCGGGGTGCCGGGGCGTCGGCCGGGCCACGCGTCGAGGTCGCGCCGGTCGACACCGGACACGGCTCCGCCGACGTGCCCGGGGATCCCACCGCGCTGCGGCTCGCGCTGCTCGCGCGGCGACGGGATCTGCCGCTGAGCCTCGACGCCGGGGCGCTCGCGGAGGCGGAGGACACGCTCACGCGCTGGCGCGCCGCCGTCGCCGGATGGGCGACGCGGCCCTCCAAGCCGATCCCCGAGGACGTGCGCCTGCGGTTGCGCGCCGCCTGGGAGGACGACCTGGACGTGCTCGCCGTGCTGGACGTGCTGCGCTCGGTGGAGAGCTCGGGCATCCCTGAGGGCGCCCGGTTCGAGACGTACGCCCACGCCGACCGGCTGCTCGGTCTCGAACTCACCCGCGAGATCGGAGCGTCGCTGTGACCGTGCGCGCGGCCGGTGGGCCCAGGCGAAGACTGATCGTCCTGCGGCACGCCAAATCCGCCTGGCCCGACGGGGTGCCCGACCACGAGCGGCCGCTCGCCACGCGCGGCCGTCGTGACGCCCCCGCCGTCGGACGTGCCCTGGCGGAGGCCGACCTGTTGCCGGACCTCGCGCTGTGCTCGACCGCCGTACGTGCCCGGGAGACCTGGGAGTTGGCGGCACGGGAGTGGGGCACTCCGCCGACCGTACTGCTCGACGGGCGGCTGTACGGGGCGGACGTACCAGAGTTGCTGGAAGCCGTCCGCGAAGTCCCGGATCATGTACGGACCCTGCTGGTGATCGGGCACAACCCGGGACTGGAGGAACTGGTCCTCGAACTGGCCGGGGACGGCCTCGACGACACGGTGGACCGGGTCCGCTGGAAGTTCCCGACCTCGGCCGTCGCGGTCCTGGCCTGGCACGGCAGCTCCTGGCACGAACTCGGCACCGGAGACGCGCTGTTGACGGACGTGGTCGTGCCGAGGGGCAAGAAGGAGTGAGCCCGGCGCCGGCGCGCGCCCTGGTGACCCGTCGCGGGCCGGTCGGTGCCGGGCGCGCCCCGGTGACCCGTCCGCCGGCCCGGATGCCGGCCCGTCGTGGCCCCCGCCGGGCGGGCGCGTCCGCTCCGCGACCGCCGGTCTCGTAAGCGGTCCCGGTCTCGTCCCGGTTCCCGCCCGCCGGCCGTTCGCGCGGCCGGGGCGTGACCGCGGGCTCCCGCGCGGCCCGCGTGTGCCGTGCGGGTCCCCGGCCCACCCGCCGCGCGCGGCTGCGGTCGGTGACCGTCGGGCTCGGGGGCCGTCCCGGTCGCGGTCCGCGGGGTGCGGCGTAGGGCATGGGGTCGTCCTGGTTTCGGTCCGCGGGGTGTGGCGTAGGGCATGGGGTCGTCCTGGTTTCGGTCCGCGGGGTGCGGCGTACGGCATGTAGCCGTCCCGGCCTCGGGCCGGTGGGGCGCGTGCGTGCGGCACGAGATCGCCGTCCGGCACGGGGGGCGCCGTCCCGGCCCGTCGGTCGCAGTCGGTCGCGTCCGCGCGCAGCGCATACGCTGGCCTGATGCAGGACGAGTACCGCACAGTGGCCCACACGGGCGTGCACGAGACCGAGGTCAACCGCTCCCGATTCCTGTGCGCCCTCGCCCCGGCCGCCACCGAGCGGGAGGCCCAGGACTTCATCGCCGCGGTGCGGAAGGAACACGCGGACGCCACGCACAACTGCTTCGCGTACGTCATCGGAGCCGACGCCGCCGTGCAGAAGGCGAGCGACGACGGCGAACCCGGCGGCACCGCGGGTGTCCCCATGCTCCAGATGCTGCTGCGCCGCGATATGCGGTACGTCGTCGCCGTCGTCACCCGCTACTACGGCGGGGTCAAGCTGGGCGCGGGCGGACTGATCAGGGCGTACGGCGGCTCGGTGGGCGAGGCGCTGGACGCGCTGGGCACGATCACCCGCCGCCGCTTCCGGCTGGCCACGGTGACCGTCGACCATCAGCGGGCCGGCAAGGTGCAGAACGATCTGCGGTCGACCGGCCGCGAGGTGCGTGATGTGCGTTACGGCGAGGCCGTCGCCATCGAGATCGGGCTGCCGGACGCCGATGTGGAGTTCTTCCGGGCCTGGTTGGCCGACGCGACCGCGGGGACGGCGGGCTTCGAGCTGGGTGGGGAGGCCTACGGAGACGCCTGACAATCCGGGCAATTCTGGATTAAAAGGCGCATGGTCGTGACGGTCAGGGTGGGCCGATACGGGAGTAACCGCCCGTGATGTCAGACCCGGCCGTTACTCTTCGGGGATCATGAGGCTCCTGCACACTTCCGACTGGCATCTGGGCCGGGCGTTCCACCGGGTGAACTTGCTCGACGCCCAGTCCCG
Source organism: Streptomyces sp. NPDC059371 (assembly GCF_042751995.1). Taxonomy (NCBI): domain Bacteria; kingdom Bacillati; phylum Actinomycetota; class Actinomycetes; order Kitasatosporales; family Streptomycetaceae; genus Streptomyces; species Streptomyces sp. NPDC059371. Next base: position 37,240 of record NZ_JBHYXD010000045.1, read on the forward strand.
CTTCATCGGCCATCTCGTCACGACCGCGCGCGAGCGCGACGTCGACGCGGTGGTCGTCTCGGGAGACGTGTACGACCGTGCCGTGCCGCCCCTGGCCGCGGTCCAGCTCTTCGACGACGCCCTGCACCGCCTGGCCGACCTCGGTGTGCCCACGGTGATGATCTCGGGGAACCATGATTCGGCGCGCCGGCTCGGCGTCGGCGCCGGGCTCATCGGGCGCGCGGGCGTCCATCTGCGCACCGATCCCGCGGGGTGCGGCACCCCGGTGGTGCTGGCCGACGCCCACGGCGACGTCGCCTTCTACGGCCTGCCCTACCTCGAACCCGCCCTGGTGAAGGACGAGTTCGCAGTGGAGAAGGCGGGCCACGAGAGCGTGCTGGCGGCCGCCATGGATCGCGTCCGCGCCGACCTCGCCGGACGCGCGCCGGGCACCCGCTCCGTCGTCCTCGCCCACGCCTTCGTCACCGGTGGAGAGGCGAGCGACAGTGAGCGGGACATCACCGTCGGCGGCGTCGCCTCCGTGCCCGCCGGAGTCTTCGACGGAGCCGACTACACGGCGCTCGGCCATCTGCACGGCAGCCAGACCATCACCGAGCGCGTCCGCTACGCGGGATCCCCGCTGCCGTACTCCTTCTCGGAGGCCGACCACCGCAAGACCATGTGGCTCGTGGACCTCGGCCCCGACGGCTCCCTGGCCGCTGAGCGGATCGACTGCCCGGTGCCCCGCCCGCTTGCCCGGCTTCGCGGGCACCTGGAGGACCTCCTCGCCGACCCGGTGCTGGAGCGGCACACGGACGCCTGGGTCGAGGCGACCCTCACCGACCCGGTGCGGCCCGCCGACCCCATGGCGCGTCTGGCCGAGCGGTTCCCGCACACGCTCAGCCTCGTCTTCGACCCCGAACGCTCCCCGCAGGCCTCGGGCGTCTCCTATGCCCGCCGGATCGCGGGCCGCAGCGAGGAGCAGATCGCCGAGGACTTCGTGGCCCATGTGCGCGGCGTGGGTCCCGACGTCCGGGAACAGACCGTGCTCCAGGACGCGTTCGACGCCGTCCGGGCCGACGAGACCGTACGGGAGACCGCCCGGTGACCGCACGTCCGCCGCACACCCAGGGGGCCACCCGCCCGGAGACCGAGGGAAACCGATGAGGCTGCACCGCCTGGACATCACGGCTTTCGGCCCGTTCGGCGGTGCCCAGAGCGTCGACTTCGACGAACTGTCCGCCGCCGGACTCTTCCTGCTCCACGGACCCACGGGCGCGGGCAAGACCTCCGTCCTCGACGCCGTCTGCTACGCGCTGTACGGAGCGGTTCCCGGCGCCCGGCAAAGCGGTCAGGGCCTCGGCCTGCGCAGCGACCACGCGGCGCCCGACGTCCGTACCGAGATCCGCCTCGAACTCAGCGTCGCCGGACGCCGGCTGGAAGTCACCCGGCAGCCGCCCTGGGAGCGCCCCAAGCTGCGCGGCAAGGGCATGACGACCGAGAAGGCCCAGAGCTGGCTGCGCGAGTACGACTCCACGGCCGGCTCCTGGAAGGACCTCAGCCGCTCCCACCAGGAGATCGGCGAGGAGATCACCCAGCTCCTCGGTATGAGCCGCGAGCAGTTCTGCCAGGTCGTACTGCTGCCCCAGGGCGACTTCGCGCGCTTCCTGCGGGCCGACGCCGAGGCCCGCGGCAAACTCCTCGGCAGGCTCTTCGACACCCACCGCTTCGCCGAGGTCGAAAAACGCCTCGCCGAGCGGCGCCGCGCCGCCGAGGCCGAAGTGCGCGCCGCGGACACCGCGTTGCTGGCCGACGCGCACCGCATGCAGCAGGCGGCCGGGCGCGTCGCCGAGGAACCGCTGCCCGACCTCACGCCCGGCGACCCGGGCCTCGCCGAGTCGGTCCTCGCCTGGGCCGCGATCGCCCGCAGCACCGCGCGCGAGGCACTGACCGTCGCCCACTGCTCCCGGGGGTCCGCGGAATCGGCGCAGGCCGCGGCGGACCACGTGCTCGACGACGTACGCGAAGTGGACCGGCTGCAGCGCCGGTTCACCGAGGCGCAGGAACGGGCCACGCGACTGGAACAGCGCGCCGACGCCCACCACGCCGCCCGGACGCGCATGGAACGAGCGCGCAAGGCCGAGGCCGTGGCTCCCGCACTCGACCTGCGCGACGCCGCCGAAGCGGAGCACCGGCGCGCGTCCGCCGAGGAGACCCGCGCGCGTGCCGACCTGCCCGAGACGTTCGCCGGTGCCGGAGCGCCCGGTCTCGCGGCCGCCGCGCGCAAGGCCGCCGAGGAACTGGGCGGCCTGGGGTCGGCACGCCGCGCCGAGCGGCGCCTCGGTGAACTCGGCGCGGAACGCGCCTCCTTGGACCGCCAGGAACGCGCCGACGAGGAGGTCCTCCAGGACGCCGACAGCTGGCTCGCCGACTGGGAGGAGACCCGCGCGGACGTCGAGGCGCGGGTCGACTCCGCGCAGGAGGCCGCGGCGCGTGCCGAACAGCTCGCCGTCCAGCGCGAACCGGCCGTCAAGCGGCTCGCCGCGGCCCGGCTGCGCGACGAACTGGCCCGGGACACCGAGGCCGCACACGCCCGGAGCCTGGCCGCGCGCGAGCGGGCCACGCAGGCGCACGCCCACTGGCTCGAACTGAAGGAACAGCGTCTCCAGGGCATCGCCGCCGAACTCGCCGCCGGTCTGGTGGACGGCGAGTCCTGCGCCGTGTGCGGTGCCACCGAACACCCGGCGCCCGCCCGGAAGATCGCCGGCCATGTCGACCGCGAGACGGAGGAGCGGGCACTCGCCGCCCACCGAAGCGCCGACGAGCAGCGTGCCGAGGCCGAGCGCCGCCTCGGCGTCGTCCGCGAGGCGCTGGCCGCCGCGACCGCCGAGGCGGGCGACGCACCGACCCGGCAACTCGACGAGCAGGCCGAGGAATTGGAGCGCCTGTACACCGAGGCCCGGACCGTGGCCTCCGGGCTGCACGCCGCGCGCGAGGCCCGCGAGCAGGCCGAGCGGGAACGCGAACGGCGGCTGACCGCCCAGCAGGAGGCCGCCCGCCGCGTCGCCGCGAGGACCTCGCACCGCGATTCCCTCGACCGCGAGAAGGCGTCACTGGACGGGGAGTTGGAGCAGGCGCGGGGCACGGCCGGGAGTGTGTCCGAGCGTGCCACGCAGCTGGAGCGGCAGGTCGCGCTGCTCACCGACGCCGCGGACGGCGTCCGGACGGCGGAGGACATCGCGCGGCGCCTGAAGGACGCGGACGCGCGTCTCGCCGACGCGGCCTTCCGCGCCGGTTTCGACACCCCGCAGGCGGCGGCCGCCGCGATGCTCGACGACGTGGCCCACCGTGATCTGCAACGGCAGCTCGACGCCTGGCAGTTGGAGGAGTCATCGGTACGTTCCGTGCTCGCGGAGGCGGACACCACGGCTGCCGCGCGGCGCCCTCCCGTCGACCTGCCGGCCGCCGAGCGGGCGGCCGAGTCCGCCGCCCGACGGCTGCGGGACACCGCGTCGGCGCGGGACGCGGCGGCCCGGCGCTGCACCGAACTGGACGCGCTCTCCACCCGTGCGACCGGAGGAGCCCGCCGGCTCGCCCCGCTGCGCGAGGAGTACGAGCGCGTGGCCCGCCTCGCCGGTCTCGCGGCCGGTACCTCGGCGGACAACGAACGCAGGATGCGTCTGGAGGCGTACGTCCTCGCCGCCCGGCTGGAGCAGGTCGCCGCCGCGGCGACGGTCCGTCTCCAGCGGATGTCCTCGGGGCGCTACACCCTGGTGCACTCCGACGACCGGGCGGGCCGCGGACGCAGCGGGCTCGGACTGCATGTCGTGGACGCCTGGACCGGACGTGAGCGCGACACGGTGACACTCTCGGGCGGTGAGACCTTCTTCGCCTCCCTCGCCCTCGCCCTCGGTCTCGCGGACGTGGTCACCGACGAGGCCGGCGGGGTGCGGCTGGACACCCTCTTCATCGACGAGGGCTTCGGAAGCCTCGACGACCAGACCCTCGACGAGGTGCTCGACGTCCTCGATTCGCTGAGGGAACGCGACCGCAGCGTCGGCATCGTCAGCCACGTCGGCGACCTGCGCCGCCGCATCCACGCGCAGCTCGAGGTGGTGAAGGGGAGAACGGGATCGGTCGTGCGGCAGCGGGGCGCGTGATCGTCGGCGGCGGGCCGTCCCGGGCCGACGCTGACCCGGCCGTCGCCGTCCCGGCCAACGCTGTCACGGCCGTCGCCGTCGCGGCCAATGCTGTCCCGGCCGGTCGGCGTTCCGGCCAATGCTGACCCGGCCGGTCGGCGTTCCGGCCGTGAGCGGGGCGGTCTAGTGGCCCAGCGGCCGACGCGGCAGGGGTGAGGAGTAGACGACGCTCGTCGTCACCGACCCGAGCGTGCCGATCTTGCCCGACACCGTCTCCAGATGCCCCATCGACCGGGCGGCGACCTTGATGACGAAGCAGTCGTCGCCCGTGACGTGGTGCGCCTCCAGGATCTCGGGCGTGACCTCGACGAGATCGTGGAACGGCTTGTAGTTGCCGTTCGGGTATCTGAGCCGGACGAACGCCAGGATCGGCAGCCCCAGGCTCTCGGGGTCGACGACGGCCGCGTACCCCTGGATGACACCCGCCTCCTCCAGACGTCGCACCCGCTCGGTGACCGCGCTCGCGGACATGGAGACGGCCCTTGCCAGCTCGGCGAAGCTGGCCCGGCCCTCGCGCTGGAGGACGTCGAGGATGCGCCAGTCGGTGGCGTCCGGGGAATACGCGGTCATCCCCGATGAATACCAGGAGAATCCCCGGCCGATCAACAGTGCCGCCGTGGATCGTCACTTCAGGACGCGGGCCGGCCCCCGTAGATTTCTGGTCGGGAAGTCCCGCGGGGTGAGGTGCGGAGGAAGCACCGGGGTGGCAAGGGCGGCATCCGTCCGGCGGGGCCACGGTTCACGGAAAGGCCAGGCCATGACTGCGACTGCCGAAGGCATCACGAAGAACACGGTGACCGGTTCCACGCCGACGGCGAACCCCGTCCTGCGGGTGCCCCCGGCGTCGCCGGGCGGCGGGGGGGGCCGGGTGCGGGGGGGCGGGGCGGGTCGCGCGCGGGGCTGGGGGGCGGGTGGCGGCTCCCCGCGGCGCGCGCGCGC
>NZ_JBHYXD010000045.1:42365-47242 GCF_042751995.1 Streptomyces sp. NPDC059371
CCCGGCGTCGCCGGCCGCGGCGGCCGCCTACGTCGGGGCGAGCCTCGCGTTCCACGCGGACGTGTCCGACGTGGCGGCGGCCCTCGCGGCCGACGGCGACCCCGGGTTCGTCGTCCTCGACTCCCGCTCCACCGCGTCGTGGGACCAGGGGCACATCCCCGGCGCGGTCCACCTGCCCACCGCGCTCATCCCCGAGCAGGCCGAACGGCTTCTGGACAAGTCGGTGCCGGTCGTCACCTATTGCTGGGGACCCGGATGCAACGGCGCGACCCGCGCGGCCCTCGCCCTCGCCGAACTCGGCTTCCAGGTCAAGGAGATGCTCGGCGGCTTCGAGTACTGGGCGCGCGAGGGCTTCGAGTTCGAGACCTGGCAGGGCCGTGAGCGCCGCGCCGAGGACCCGTTGACGGCACCCGTGGACGCGGCGGACTGCGGCTGCTGACCCCGGGCGACGGGGGCGGACCGACGGTGTCGGCCCCCGTGTTCCCGCCGGTGTCCGGATTCCGTTTCCCGGGGCCGCCTGCCCTACGGGGGCGGACGCGTGCCGTGTAACTTCTGCGCATGCCAAGATACGCGGACCCCGGTGCGGTCCAGTGGGTGGAGTCGGGCGGCGGGCCCCTCATAGCGATACCGGAGACGGTGCTCCCGTTCTGGGCGGGGGCCGACGGCGACGACATGTCCTGCGACTACGACCGGGCCTGTGACGTCGACGGGTTCATCGGGCTCCTGCCCGTGGGCGACACCAGGGCCCTGGTTCTCGGCGACGAACCCGCCTCGACCACCTACCTTCCCGAGCATGGCGCCTTCGTACGCTGGTACGCCGCCAGGTCCGAGGACGAACTGCTCGCCGTCGTCCCGGAGGCGCTGGCGCAGGCCGAGTGGGAGCCGGAGGCGGAGTGGACGGTGCCCGGCCCCGTCATCCTCTTCGAGGCCGCCTGGCCGGGCACCTTCTCCGAGAGCACGGACCGCCTGAGGGTGGTGCTCGAACCGGGCCGGTACGGGGTCCGCGCGGCTTACGTCGAACCGAGGCCGGAGACGTGGGTGGGACTCGTACAACTGCGTCGGCTGACGCCCTGATGTCCCACCCCTGATGTCCTCCCCTGACGTCCTACCCCTGACGTCCTACCCCTGACGTCCTGGCACCTGTACTCCGGGTGCCGGGGCGACGGGGCGTCCTGATGCCGAGGTTCTCCGGGTGACATCGCGCGGCGGCCGGGAGCGGCCGCCGCGCGGGGCCGTCAGAGCCGGGAGAGCTCGTCCACCAGGTCGTCCAGGCCCAGGGACCCCTGGGACAGGGCGGCCATGTGCCAGGCCTTGGCGTCGAACGCGGCACCGTGGCGCTTCTTGGCGTTCTCACGGCCCAGCAGCCAGGCGCGTTCGCCGAGCTTGTAGCCGATGGCCTGGCCGGGCATCGTGAGGTAGCGGGTCAGCTCGCTCTCCACGAAGTCGGCCGGCCGGCTGCTGTGCGCGCCGAAGAACTCCTGCGCCAGGTCCGGAGTCCACCGCTCGCCCGGGTGGAAGGGGGAGTCGGCGGGGATCTCCAGCTCCAGGTGCATGCCGATGTCGACGATGACCCGGGCGGCCCGCATCATCTGCGCGTCGAGATAGCCGAGCCGCTGCTCCGCGTCGGTGAGGAAGCCGAGTTCGTCCATCAGCCGCTCCGCGTACAGGGCCCAGCCCTCGCAGTTGGCGCTGACCTGGCCGACGGTGGCCTGGTAGCGGGACAGGTCGTCGACGACGTACGCCCATTGCGCGAGCTGGAGGTGATGGCCGGGCACCCCCTCGTGGTACCAGGTCGAGACGAGATCGTAGACGGGGAAGCGGGTCTGTCCCATCGTGGGCAGCCAGGTGCGGCCCGGCCGCGAGAAGTCCTGCGAAGGGGCGGTGTAGTACGGGGCCGCCGCGCCGCCGGGCGGCGCGATGCGGGACTCCACCTTCCGCACCGGCTCGGCGAGTTCGAAGTGCGTGCCGTCCAGCGCGGTGATCGCCTCGTCCATCAGCCCCTGGAGCCACTGCTGGACCTCGTCGACGCCCTCGATGTGCCGGCCGTGCTCGTCGAGGTGCGCGAGGGCGACCCAGGGGGTGGCCGCGCCGGGCAGGATCTTCTCGGCCTCGGTCCGCATCTCGGCCAGGAGACGGTGGTACTCGGCCCAGCCGTACGCGTACGCCTCGTCGAGGTCGAGATCCGTACCGTTGAAGTAGCGCGCCAGCCGTGCGTACCGCTCGTGGCCCACGGTGTCCGGAGCGCCCCCGATCGTGGGCGCGTACACATCGCGCATCCAGTCCCGCAGGGCGATCACGGCCTCCGTCGCGGTGCGCGCCGCCGCGTCCAGCTCCTCGCGTGCGGAGCCCGGGCCCGCCGAGACGAAGTCCTCGAACCAGCCGAGGCCCTGCCCGTCCGTGTCCGACCACTCCGTGAGCTGTTCGATGAACGTCGCCGTCGGTCGCGGCCCCGCGTACAGCTTGCGGTCGAGCCCCAGCGCGAGGGACTCCCGGTAGCCGGCGAGCGCGTCCGGTACCGCGCGCAGCCGCTCCGCGACCGTGGCCCAGTCCTCGTCCGTCTCCGTCGGCGTCAGGGTGAAGACCTGCCGGACCGAGTGCACCGGCGTGTGCAGATTGCCGACCGCCCGCAGGCCCTCGCCGGCCTCGTGGACCGCGAGCGCGGCGGTGAGCCGCTCACGCAGCAGCCGGCCACAACGGCGCTCGATGTCATGTTCCGCGCCCGGCCGCCGCTCCGCCTCCTCCAGCCGCGCGAGGGTCACCCGTGCCAGCTCGGCGACGGCGTCCTGGCCGGCGGGCGAGTTGTCGGGAAGCCTGCCGTGGCTCTCCTTCACACCGAGGTAGGTACCGAGAACCGGGTCGAGGGCGATGAGCTCGTCGACGTACGCGTCGGCGACCTCGCGGGGCAGCGGGTTCTTCGTCTCTGACATGCGCACATACTCATACGGGCACGGGCGCCGCGTCAGCCCGCTCAACCGGGCTTGTCACCGCATCAGCCGGATTTGGCCGGGGACGATGGGCCCGGCGCGGCCGGCGGCAGCAGCGGACCACAGTCCCACTGCTGGAATATCAGCCGCGTCTCGACCCGTGCCACCTCACGCTGCGAGGTGAACTCGTCGAGCACCAGTCGCTGCAGATCCGCCATGTCCGCGACCGCGACATGCACGAGGTAGTCGTCGGGGCCGGTCAGGTGGAAGACGGTCCGCGACTCGGGCAGCAGCCGGATCCGGTCGACGAAGGGCCCCACCAGCTCCCTGCGGTGCGGCCGGACCTGTACGGACAGCAACGCCTCCAGACCCCGTCCGAGCTTCGCCGGGTCCAGCCGTAGCTGATGGCCGAGAATGACTCCTGCCCGGCGCAGCCGGGTCACCCGGTCGAGACAGGTCGACGGCGCGACGCCGACCTGAGCCGCGAGATCGCGGTAGGTCGTCCGTGCGTCGTTCTGCAGCAGCCGCAACAGATGAAGATCCACCGGATCGAGTACGACAGAATCGGCCATGGCGCGAACGTAACACGGGATGCGCCGCCGAAAGCCCGCCCGGTGTTCAGGCTTCGGCGCATGGACTCCGTTGTGTACGACACGCAGGGCGCGCTGGACGCGCAGGACGACCTGAGCGGAAGCGGCCACGTCGTCGCGGCTCCGGCCAGGGCACTCGCCACGGAAGCCGTGCACGCCGGCCGGGAGGATCTGGCGGCCCTGGGGCTGCACGCGGCCCCGATCGACCTGTCCACCACGTACCCCTCGTACGACAGCCGCGGCGAGGCCGCCCGGATCGACGCCTTCGCGGCCGACGGCGCCGAACCCGAGGGCCCGCCCGTCTACGCCCGCCTCGGCAATCCGACCGTCGCCCGCTTCGAGACCGCCCTCGCGCGCCTCGAAGGCACCGAGAGCGCGGTCGCCTTCGCGAGCGGCATGGCCGCGCTGAGCGCCGTCCTCCTCGTACGCAACGCGATGGGCCTGCGCCATGTCGTCGCCGTCCGCCCGCTGTACGGCTGCAGCGACCACCTCCTGACGGCCGGGCTGCTCGGCACCGAGGTCACCTGGGTCGACCCGGCCGGGATCGCCGACGCGCTGCGGCCCGACACCGGCCTGGTGATGGTCGAGTCCCCGGCCAACCCGACGCTCGCCGAACTCGACCTCCGCGCCGTGGCGCACGCCTGCGGGACCGTCCCGCTCCTCGCCGACAACACCTTCGCGACCCCCGTGCTGCAACGCCCCGCCGAGCACGGCGCGCGGTTGGTTCTGCACAGCGCCACCAAGTACCTGGGCGGCCACGGGGACGTGATGGCCGGCGTGGTCGCGTGCGACGAGGAGTTCGCGCGCAAGCTGCGCCAGGTGCGGTTCGCGACGGGCGGCGTCCTGCATCCGCTGGCCGGCTATCTGCTGCTGCGCGGCCTGTCGACCCTGCCCGTCCGGGTCAGGGCCGCGTCCTCGAACGCCGCGGAGCTCGCCCGCCGGCTCGCCGACGATCCGCGCGTCGCCCGCGTCCACTACCCGCGCATCGGCGGAGCCATGATCGCCTTCGAGGTGCACGGCGACCCGCACGACGTCATCGCCAGAGTCCGGCTGATCACTCCCGCCGTGAGCCTCGGCAGTGTCGACAGCCTCATCCAGCACCCTGCCTCCATAAGCCACCGCATAGTCCCCACGGCGGACCGCCGCGGTGCGGGCGTCAGCGACCGCCTGCTGCGTATGTCGGTGGGCCTGGAGGACGTGGACGACCTGTGGTCCGACCTGGACTCGGCCCTGGGGTTCCGCGGCGGGGAATGAGAGCCGGGGGAACGGGGGGAGGGAGCGGCGCCCCCCGCCCCGGGGGGGGGGGGGGGGCGAGCGGGGTGGTGTCGCGCGGGGGTGTGGGGGGGGTTGAGGACCGAGAGCT
>NZ_JBHYXD010000045.1:47252-68281 GCF_042751995.1 Streptomyces sp. NPDC059371
CGGGGGGGGGTGGGCGGGGGGGGGCGGGGGGGGGGCGCCCCCGCGGGGGCCGGGTGGGGGGGCCCCCCCCGCTCCTTGGTTTCGCGACGCGCTGGTGGTGCCGGGTACTTGGCACCGGTATCGGTGGGGCCGGGTACTTGACTCCGGTATCGGTGGGGCCGGGGTCGTTCGCCGGTTCGGTGGTGGCCGGTGTACCTGGCGTCCGGTGGCGTCGGGGTGTTCGGGGACTCGGCGGTCGCCGGTGGCGTCAGGGGGTTCGGTGCTGCTCGTTGGCACCGGGAGTGCTCGGGCTAGCCGCGACGCTTCCCTGTTGCCGGGCCCGTCTCCTCCGCCGTCCTGTACTGGGCGTGGCCGTGACCGTCGCGCCGGGCGTGCGGAGACGTCACCGGTGACGTGTCCAGCCGGGCGGTGATGACCAGGGTGCCCTCCTCGATCTGGTAGTCGAGGGGAAGGCCGAGGCCGCGCATGGCGGCCACCATGCCGGTGTTCGACGCCTGCGTCACGGCGTACACGCTCGCGCAGCCGGCCTCGACGGCCATCGCCACCAGGCGGCCGAGGAGTTCGACGCCGATCCCGCGCCGCTGCCACTCGTCCTCGACGAGCAACGCGACCTCCGTCTCGTCGCCGTCCCAGAGCAGATGACCGAGCCCGACGATCCTGCCGGACGCCGTCCGCACGGCGAGGGTGCGCCCGAAACTGGGGCTGAGCAGGTGGTTGAGGTACCGGTCCGCGTCCCCGACGGGGCCGTGGTACCGCATGCTCAGCGTGCGCGGCGAGCAGCGCTCGTGCATCGCCTTGGCGGCCTCGACGTCCGAGACGTCCGCGCGCCGCACGGTGATCGCGTTGCCCTCGGGCAGCGTCAGCATGTCCTGTCCGCGCGGAACGCGCGGGCCGAGCCGCGCGTCCAGTTCGACCAGCGCCCGCGCCCGGGCGAACTCGGTCGGTGTGAACGGCAGATACGGCCGCTCCACCGTGATCACACCGCCCTCCGGCGCGCGCAGCCGCATCACCGTGTCCTCCAGAGCCCCCTCCACGGGAGCTCCCTGCGTCGCCCGGCCGGAGACGGGAGAGGTCGCGGGCAGCGAACGGATCGTGCACCGCCCGAGCAACTGCCGCAACGCGAGGGGAAGTTCGGATGCGTCCAGGGCCGTACGGGTGGCCAGACCGAGCACCCGGGTCGGCGCGTCCACCAGGTCGTGGGCGTCGGCCCGCTCGATCCAGGTCGACATGCCGCCGGCCTGCGCCACGCTGCGGGTGATCTCGGAGGTGGCCAGCTCGGCGGGCGCGCGCAGCAGGAACTCGTCGACCGTTCCGTCGGCCAGCGGGTGCGTCTGGAGGCTCAGGATGTCGACACGGCGCTCCGCGAGCGCCATGCAGAGCGCGGCGAGCGAACCCGGGGCGTCCTTCACCGTCGTCCGCATCCGCAGCAGCACGGTCGCCTCCACGGCCGGCAGGGGCGTGGAGGCCGTCGCATCCGCCCCGGAAAGCGCGCCCGTCCGCCCGTCCGAGGGCGGCCGGGCGCCGGTATCGCCCGTCGGCGGCGCGTGGCCGTGGCGGCGTGCCCACCATGTGTGGAATCCGGCCGTGGCGACCAGGAACACCGCCGAGATCACCAGCAGCGCGGGACCGTCGGGCCCGTGCCCGATCAGGTTGGCCACTCCGTCCGCGACGGCCACGGCCGTGAACAGCGCGGCGAGTTCGACTACGTCCCGTCGCCAGTGGTGAACGGGCCGTCCGTGCTTCGCACGCGTCACATCAGACATGTCTGGAGTCATACAGTCACTGTGAAGGAATGGTGTTGCGTGATCACGAACGGCTTGTGACTGATCGGTTAAGTGTCATTCTGTCCGATTTACAGTTCTTTTTACGGGTCTTTTGCCTCGAACGCAGGACCTGGCTGCCCACCTGGTCAGAGCCGTCGGACCACTGCCGCCCCTGAGAAGAGACCCTTCGTGCCGGGCGGCGGCTCCCCGTGCCGGGCGACAGCTCCCCGTCCCGGCCGGCGGCGCCCCGCGTCAGGCAACCGCCTCCCGTGTCAGCGCGGTCCGCAGCCGCCGGGCCTGGGTCGCCACCCTGGACGAGCCCCGCCGTTCGGCCGTGCCGGCGAGATGCGCGAGATCACCGCGCGCCCCGGCCCGCTCGGCGCAGTCGGCGGCGATGGCCAGCAGCTCACCGAGTCCTCGCACCGCGCCACCGCCCGCACCGTCGGCGGCGAGCTCGGCGAGCAGGGCCGGCAACAGACCGCGCAGCACCGACCAGACCGTGGCGGACGCACCCGTGGCCGCCGCCGTGCGTATCGACTCGGCCAGCCGGGACTTCTTCAGCGCGCCCCTGAGCACCAGTTCCCCGAGGTCCGCGCCGAGCCGCCCGGCGTCGAGCTGTCCCCGGGCGGCGAGGACCAGCAGGGCGTCCACCGCGGCGAGCCGGTCCTCGGGATGCCGGGCTCCGAGCCCGTACGCCACGCACAGATGCAGTGCTTCGCCCGCCGAGCCGTCGGCCTCGGCGAGCAGCGGCAGCAACGCGGTGTGCATACGGCCGTCCTCCACCGCGGCCGTGCTGAAGTCGCTCACAAGACGCGCCGCCACCAGTTCCCGGCGTCCCGGTACGACGGCCGGCCAGTACTGCCGGTGCGTGCCGCCCCAGTGCCAGCAGTACGAGCGGTCCTTGAACGCCGTGAGGGGGCGGCCCAGAAGCCGGAACTCTCTGGGGAACAGGCCCTGTATCTCTTCGAGCTCGCCCAGTTCCAACAGGACGCGGGGGCCCGAGGTCCGTCGGCGGATCGTCGGGAGCAGCGGCCCTTCGGAGGTGAGCCACTGGGCCAGGCGGTACCCCTCCGGGCTGCCCAGGGCGCGGGCCCGCGCCGCGGCCGCAGCCGCCGTCATGGCGTCGTCGCGCCGCACGCGCAGAAGTGCCTGCGCGAAATCGGCCGTTCCCGGCCGGGCGTCGAGCCGCCGGTATTCGGTGAGGCGTTCCACGAGCTCGTCCGGCTCCAGTAGCCCGCTGTCCCAGGTGGGAGTGGCCAGCAGGAACGGCAACGGTTCGGTGCGGAGACGGTGGGCCACCTCCCACAGGCGCGCGTCGAGGGCGCGGGACAGCGCGCCGTGATGGCAGTTCCCGCTCGCCGGTCCCCGCTGCACCGCCGCGTGGAGCGTGTCCATGCTGACCCCCTCGAACAGGGCCGCCAGGACGACTTCCAGACCTTGCGCCGACTCGCGGAAGCTTCGGTCCACGACCGGGTAGCTCGGATCGCGGTCCTTCCACCAGCAGCGCGCGACCACGGGGCCGAGGGCCTCCATCAGCGCGTCCCGGTCACGGTGGGCATGGCGGACCAGGCCGTCCAGAGCGCGCTCGAACGCGGCGACCCCGCCACCGGAGGCCATGATCGCGCCGACCTCCTCGGCCAGTTCGGCCACCGACTCCGGTGCCGCCGCCAGCCGCTCCCGCTCCGGAACCGGCGGCAGTACCTCCTCCTGGACCGTCGAGGCGGAACCCGGAGCCTCGATGCCGAGGACGCGCCGCGCCCGCAGCCGCAGTCCCGGGCTCAAGTCGGCGCTGAGGTCCTCGAGTCGAGCCCGTCCCTCGTGCGGGTCGGGGAGGGCGCCGGCATGGCGCTCCACCAGCTTCAGCGCACGCTCCTGCACCTCCGTGTCCTCGTGCCCGAAGGCTTCCGCCGCCGCGGGCAGCAGCACGCCCGCGGCGGACGGATCACGCTTGAGGACCTTCCCCAGCAGGACGAGCTGGGCGCGCACCAGCTTCTTCTCCGTACGGAAGAGCACGCCCGAGGACATCTCGGCGAGCTGCCGGTGCGTCAACTCGCCGTCCAGCGCAAGAGAGGCGAGCACCGACTGCGCGTGCCAGGCGACGGCCGGCACGGCCTGGCAGGCGAGCGCCGTCCAGTCGGCGGTGCGCTCGCGTTCCTCCGCACGCGTCGGAGCCAGGGACGACAGCATCCGCAGGAACACCCGCTGGTCGGCCGGTGCGCCCCCGCGCAGCAGCCGTGCGACGCAGGCGTCCACCAGGACCTTGCGGTCGAGGGTGCCGTCCTCGGTGAGGTCCGCGAGGGCGTTGGACCAGCTCCCCGGTCCGTCGCCCAACAGCCAGGCGATCTGACTCGTGACCTCCAGCGACTCGAAGAGCGCGGTGATCAGCACGGACAGATGCGGCTCCTTGCGCAGTCGCTGCGCCACGGTGTCTCCGCTGTGCCATGAGGCGCCGATGTGCTCCAGCCAGCCCCGGACATAGGCGTCGGTCGTCGGAACTGCGCAACCGGAGAGCCCCACCAGCCCCGACAGCAGGGCGAACGGGACCAGGGACGTCGCCGGCCGGGCGGCGAGCCGGTGCGTCAGATCGGCGAGCCAGTCGGACTCGCGGTCGCCCAGGACATGGAGCAGGACACCGGGGGAGGCCTGGGACCAGCGCATGTCGACGCCGGCGATCCAGGTCGCCGCACCGGCGGCGCCCGTGTGACAGGCCGCGCCCGCCGCGTGCAGCGCGGGACAGGCCACGCGGGACGCCGCGTTCCACGGCGCGGACCGCAGCTCCTTGCGCAGCTCCTTCAACGCGGGCAGACAGGAGCGGCGTTCGGCGTCGGTCATCCCGTCCAGGAGCCCGGCGGCCTCGACCGTCCGCCCCGCCCGTACCGCCTTCAGCAGTGCTTCCTCGCTCATCGTCCTTCGCCCCCGTCGAACGGAACTTCCTGGAATTTCTCGCGTTGTCCCGTGGCCGGGGTCGCCCCGCGCCCATCCACGTGACCATTGCCGTGCTCGACCCTGGCGCCCCGCCGCACCATCCGTACCGCCAGAGCGTGCTTGCACGGCCCGCGGCCGCCCCGGTACTTCGCCCACCACAGGCAGGAACAGCTCAGCGTTCCCGCGTCGTCGCGGACCCGGTGCACATGCCCGTCGTCCGCCGTCACTGTGCCGATGGCCCCGTCCAGGGCGACCGCGCCCGCGGAGACGAGGGCGAGGGCCGACCGCAGGCGCGGGTTGTGCCGCTCGGCCCGCCCCGCGTCGTAGGGCAGCTCCCGGTGGAAGTACGCGGCTTCCGCGGTGTCGTAGCCCACGCGCCCCGATGTGCCCAGCCGGACCAGGGCGGCTCTCACGCGCTCGGCCGGCAGGCCGGAGGCGGTGGCCAGGTCGCCCACGTCCACGCGCGGCTCCCACGCCAGCAGCACCGCGATCAGCTCGGCGTCCTCGGCCGCCTCGTCGGTGGAGAGCGCGTCCAGGACCCCGCCCTCTCCGGAGAAGCCCCGGGACACGTCAGGCGAGAGCGTGAGGGTCAGCCGCATTCCGGGGAGGACGGCTTCCCAGGCGCCGGCCACGGCGGCGTCGCCGGTGACAGGTGAGCCGTACACGCGCAGGGCCGTCGCATGGCGCAGCACCCGCTGGAGAGCGATCAGCCGGTCGGGGCCGGGCAGGCAGACGGCTCCCGGGACCGGCCGGGTGGTCGGACGGAGTCCCCGGCCCGCGGGCACCACCCACCGGGGGCCGCCCGGCCTGCCGCGCACCGTGCCGCGCGGGAGCGAGCGCAGGAACCGTACGGCCTCGGCCGCGGGCAGCTCGGCCCGCAGGTCGAACCCGGCCGCCGTCACCTGGGCCTCGGCGAATCCCCGCAGCCAGCGGTCGGGCAACGGCACCCTCTTCTCCACCACCGGTCCGTCGAGCGTGGTCACGGCCATCTCGTCGGGGCCCACCCGAAGATGCAGCGGATCGTCCGTGCCGATGCGGGAGAGGGCCTCGCGCAGCGGGTTGTTGACGTCGACGTTCGTCGTCCCGTGCCCGATCTCGCCGCCGTCGAGGCCGGGTGCCAGCACGTCCAGCCGCGCGTACACCCCGCCGCAGCCGGAGAAGGACTCGAACCGCAGACGGTCACCGTTGCCCGTGACCACCGGGTCGAGGGACGCCCGCAGTTGCGGCTGGTAGTAACGCGCCGCGGCGACATCGGCCACCGCAAGCAGCCCCGCGGCGGCCACCTGAGGTGATGTCAGGAAGCCCGCGAAGAACCGCGGATGGTCCTCGATCCCGGTGGGCGTCGAGCCCCGCGAGGTCTCCAGCCCCAGCCGCCGCCCACCGGGCACGGGCTCCAGGACGGAGGGTCGGGTGTAGGCCACGGCCTGCAAAGATCGCGTCATGCAAAAACCGTAGAGGCGACCACTGACAATCGCCTCTGACCTGCGACGACTTGCCCGCCGGGCCGACGGGGACAGGAGGCCACGGGGTGGGTCCGCCGTGCCCGGCGGCCGGGGTGACACCGGCGTACGGGGCACGGCGGACCGGTGTGCCTACTGGCCTACGCGTCCGGGCTGGAGCGCCTGCGTGAACAGCACGGTCCCGTCCTGTTCACGCAGGCGCACCGTCAGCTCGCCGCTGTCACCGTCGATGTCGACCTCGCCGAAGAACTGGTAGCCGCCCGCGGGTGAGACGTTCGAGGCGACGGGCGCCTTCACGAACACCCGCTCCGGACCGAACGTGCCGTCCAGGGCACTCGCCGGGAAGGCTCCGGCGTTCAGCGGGCCGGAGACGAACTCCCAGAACGGCTCGAAGTCGGTGAACGCGGCCCGCGACGGCTGGTAGTGCTGCGCCGACGTGTGGTGCACATCGGCGGTGAGCCACACGGTGCCCGTGATCCGCCGGTGCTTGATGAACCGCAGCAGCTCGGCCAGTTGAAGTTCACGTCCGAGCGGCACGCCCGGGTCGCCCTGCGCCACGGCCTCGATGTTCGGCTGTCCCTCGGTCGTGTCCGGCACGACGAGACCGAGTGGCATGTCCGCCGCGATCACCTTCCACACGGCCCGCGAACGCGACAGCTCGCGCTTCAGCCACTCCAGCTGCGCGGCACCGAGAATGCCCTGCGGATCCGTCGTCTGGTTGTCGGGGGAGTTGGGGTTGCGGTAGGTGCGCATGTCGAGGACGAACACGTCCAGGAGCGGACCGTGACGCATGACCCGGTGCACGCGTCCGTCCCGGTCGCCCGGCCTCAGGGTCGACACGGGGAAGTACTCGCTGAACGCGCGCCGGGCCCGCGCCGCCAGGACGTCGACACTCTTCTCCGTGTAGCGCGTGTCCGTGGTGGCGACCACCTCACCGGGGTACCAGTTGTTCCGCACCTCGTGGTCGTCCCACTGGATGACGGAAGGCACCTGGGCGTTGAACCGCTTGAGGTTCTCGTCGAGCAGGTTGTAGCGGAAATTGCCGCGGAACTCCGCCAGCGACTCGGCGACCTTGGACTTCTCCTCGGTCGTGACGTTCCGCCAGGTGCCGCCGTCGGGGAGCGCGGCCGTCGCGGCGACAGGGCCGTCCGCGTAGATGTTGTCGCCGCTGCACAGGAAGAAGTCGGGATCGAGCCGGGCCATCGCGTCGAAGATGCGGTAGCCGCCGATGTCCGGGTTGATGCCCCAGCCCTGCCCCGCCAGATCGCCCGACCAGAGGAAGCGCACACCGCCGCGCCGCCCGTGCGGAGCCGTACGGAACGTCCCGCTCACCGGCTCGCCGGTGCGCCGGGGGTCGTCCGGGTCGGCGAGCAGGACGCGGTAGTGGATCTGTTCGCCGGACGGCAGCCCGTGCAGCCGGGTGGTCCCCGTGAAGTCCGTGTCCGCGCCGAGCAGCGGACCGTGCCATCTGCGGGAGTCGCGGAACGACGCGGTCGCCGAGGTCTCGACGATCATCCGCGCGGGCCGGTCGGAGCGCACCCACACCAGGCCGGAGTCGGTGGTCACGTCGCCGGTCTGGACGCCCCAGCCCGCCTTCGGCCGGCCGGACAGGGCGAATGCGGGCGCCGAGCCGAGTGTGGTGGGCAGGGCCAGTGCCGCCGACGCGGCCAGCGAGCCGCGCAGCACGCTGCGACGACCGGGGAACGAACTGAACGGACGGTGCGACATGGATGCGCCTCCGGGGACGGATTCGGCCAGTGTGCAGAGCCACACCTACTGGTGCGCCGCAGCGCCCACGCAAACCACGGGTGAACAACCGGCCCTGAGACATGGGGAATCGTCACGGCGCCCGCGGAGCCCCCCACGGATGCGCCCGCGGAGCCGAACCGGCCGGGCCGGTCGCCTCGCCGCGTTGGCCGAGAGCCCCCCGCCCCGCCCCTGGCCGTGGACGCTTCAGGGCGACGCCGACTCGTCAGGTGCGCCCCGGCCGCCTACGGCCTCCGCCATCAGCCGTACGCCGTCCCGTATCCGTGCGGGCGGCAGATGGGCGTACCCCAGCACGAGCCGTACGCCGTCCACGGCCGTCGCTCCGTAGTGTGTCGTCGGCCGGACCACGACCCCGGCCGCCGCGGTCCGTTCCAGGAAGCGGTCCCGCGGTCCGTAGCGGCGGGGCAGTGCGGCCACGATGTGCAGACCGGCCGCGATTCCGGAGACCTCCGTCCCCGGGAAGTGCTCCTCCAGGGCCGCGACCAGGACGTCACGCCGCTCCCGGTACGCACGCTGGCAGCGCCGCAGGTGCCGGTCGTAGTCGCCGCGTTCGACGAAACGGGCCAGGAGCGCCTGGTCGAGGACCGGGTTGCCGAGGTCCATGGTGCGTTTGCGCTCGACGACCTCCTCGAAATGGGACGCCGGGACGAGAAGCCAGCCGAGCCGAAGCCCGGGAGCGAGTGACTTGCTCACCGAGCCCGTGTACGCGACATGCTCGGGGTCCAGCCCCTGGAGGGCACCCACCGGGGCACGGTCGTAGCGGAAATCGCCGTCGTAGTCGTCCTCGATCACCAGCCCGTCCACGGACCGGGCCCAGTCGAGGAGTTCGGCGCGACGCCGTGCCGAGTACGCGATCCCCGTCGGGAACTGGTGAGCGGGCGTGGTCACCAGGGCCCGTACACCGGAGGCTTCGAGCGCGGCGACCGCGAGACCGTCGTCGTCGAGCGGCAGCGGTACGGTGCCGACGCCGGCGGAGGCGAACAGCGAGCCGAGTTCCGGACTGCCGGGACGCTCGACGCCCACGCGGGGTGTCCCGCGCGCGTGGAGGGCGAATCCGAGCAGTGTCATCGCCTGGGCCACGCCGGAGACGACGATGACGCGCTCCGGGTCCGCGACCACACCCCGGCGACGCACGAGGAGCCCGGCCAGGGCCGTCCGGAGTCGCGGCAGACCACGCGGGTCCGGGTAGCCCAGTGCCTGGTGGGGCAGTTCGGCCAGGACTCCCCGGTGAGCGGCGGCCCAGGCGGCGCGCGGGAAGAGGGACAGGTCGGGGCTTCCCGCGACGAAGTCGGCCCGCACCCCGGCCGCCCGCGGGGCCAGGTCACGCGCGCGGGGGCCGACGGCCCGCACCGCGCCGCCGACCCAGGTGCCGGACCCGCGGTCACTGCGCAGATACCCTTCCGCGGTCAACTGCTCGTACGCCTCCGTGACGAGCCCCCGCGACACGCCGAGATCCCCGGCCAGCTCGCGGGTGGACGGCAGCCGGGTGCCGGGAGCGAGCCGCCCGGAGCGGACCGCCTCGCGCAGCGCGGCCTGCAGGGTGCGTCCACGCGCGCGTGCCGGAGCCGACGCGGCCGGCAGGAGCAGCTCCCAGGCGGCGGTCCACGAGGGCGCCGATCCGGTCGGACCTGCCGGATCTGCCGGAGCCGCGGTCGGTGCTGTCGGAGCCGCGGTCGGAGCGGGACGTGACGGCTCGCCGCGATTGGTCCCCGATGACGTCATGGAAGTGGACCTTAATGCGGGCCACGCCCGTTCATAGCGTCACCGTCATGAACGCCACCACCACCCGGGGCGCGTTGCTCGCCGCCCTCGCCTGTGTC
The DNA here is from genome assembly GCF_042751995.1 of Streptomyces sp. NPDC059371. Classification (NCBI taxonomy): domain Bacteria; kingdom Bacillati; phylum Actinomycetota; class Actinomycetes; order Kitasatosporales; family Streptomycetaceae; genus Streptomyces; species Streptomyces sp. NPDC059371. The sequence goes on from NZ_JBHYXD010000045.1 coordinate 56,988, forward strand.
CTCGTCGGAGGTTCCTTCACCGCCAACAGCGTGCTGGGCCACTATCCGTACGCGGGCGGCCAGTTCCTGCGCTACGGCCTCGCCTGTGTCCTTCTGCTGCCCCTCGTCGGCCGGGGCGGCGGCGCCCCGCTGCGGCGGCTCACGGCTCGCCAGTGGGGGCGAATCGCGCTGGTCGCGGCCATCGGCATGGTCGGTTTCAACCTCGCGGTGCTCGCCGCCGAGCGCACGGCCGAACCGGCGGTCCCCGGCGTCTTCGTGGGCTGCGCCCCCGTCGTCGTCGCGGTGCTCGTACCGCTTCGGGAGGGGCGCCGTCCACAACGCCGCGTCCTGTACGGGGCGTCGCTCGTCGCCCTCGGCGCCTTCGCCGTTCAGGGATGGGGCCGCACGGACGCGGCCGGGATCGCCTGCTCCGTGGGCGCGCTGGTGGGGGAAGCCGGCTTCGCCGTACTCGCCGTACCGGTACTGCGTCCGCTCGGGCCGCGGCTGCTGTCGGCCACCGTGTGTGCCGTCGCCGCGGCCGAGTCCGCGCTGGTCGGGGTGATCACCGGCCGTGGAGCGTGGCTGCGGATGCCGGACGTCACCGAGGCGACCGCGCTGCTGTGGCAGGCGGCGGTCGTCACGGTCGTCGGCTTCGTCTGCTGGTACATGGGCGTGCAGCGCATCGGCGCGGAGCGCGCCACGCTCTTCTCGGGCCTCGTCCCGGTCTCCGCCGCCTGCACCGCGCCGCTCGTGGGCACCGGCGCCTACGGGATCGCGCAGGCCGCGGGCAGTGCCCTCGTGGGCGTCGGAGTCGCCCTCGGGTCAGGCGCGTTGAGCGTCGCCCTCGGGCGCGGTCGCCGGGCCGCCGAAAGGGGCCGCACGAGGACCGTGCCCCGGGACGGCGCGAACTCCGCTGCCCCGGACGGTTCGACCGCTGCCGCCCAAGCCCTCTCGGCCGCCGTCACCCCGGGCGGCTCAGCGGCTTCCGTCGAGGATGACGCGGGCGACGAGCGCCGGGTCGTCGTTCATCGGGACGTGGCCGCAGCCGGGCAGCCGCACCAGCCGCGCCCGCGGAATGATCTGCTTGGCCCGGACGCCCTGGCGGCGGATCAGCAGCCGGTCCCGGGTTCCCCAGGCGACGGTGACGGGGAGCGTCGGGATGTCGTCCGTGAACTGGACGTTCGTACCCGCCCGGAGCGTCTCGGAGAATCCCTCCGCGTGGGCCAGCGCGAGGGTCTCGGCGACGACCGCGTCGGGTGAACGGCGGGCGGGCCGGGCGTAGATGGTGCTGGTCAGCACGGTCCGCCCGGCCGCGGAACGGGACAGCCGCTCGATGACCGGGAGGGGCATGCGGCGGGCCGTCTGGCGCATGGCGATCAGCAGGCCGAAGGCGTACCGCCGCTCCACCGGCGACCAGAAGCCGGCGGGCGAGAGCGCGGTGACGGACCGTGCGAGCTTCTCGCGGCCCAGTTCCAGGGCCAGCAGCCCGCCGAGCGAGTTGCCGGCGACATGCGGCCGCTCGATCTCCAGCGCCTCGCACAGCGCGCCGAGCACGGGCACCACCGTCGCCAGGTCGTGGGTCATTCCCTCGGGCAGCGCCGGGGACGCGCCGAAGCCCGGGAGGTCGACGGCGATGACGTCGCGTTCGGCGGCGAGGATCGGGATGACCGGGTCCCAGGCCTGGCGGTGGTGGCCGATGCCGTGGAGCAGGAGCAGCGGTTCGCCGGTGCCCTCGCGCGCGTAGGACAGGGTGACCGCCTTCGGGCCGCGCGGTGAGGGGAGGCTGACGGTGACCGTGTCGGACATGGGGCTGCTCCTCGTCTGATGCCATGACGAACCATCTCGTAGACAGCTTGTCAGCAACTGCTACCGACGGGTAGCCCCGAGCCGTCACGAAACCTGCGCCGGGCAACTGAGCCCAGGTAACTGAGCCCAGGCACCTGACGACAGGCACCCCACGGCGGGGACGGTGGAGCCGGGCCGGGCGCGGACACCCGGCGCCGACCGGGTGCCCGTGCCCCACGTCCGCCGCGTCCGGGGTTCCCCGGCCCCGCGGCCCGCGCTAGCGCGCCCCGCGCACCTCGATGTTGAAGTCCGCGTGCCCGATGCCCTGCATGAGCTTGACCCACAGCGGCACGTACATCTCCACGGTCCGCGCGGTCCGGATGCCGCCGAGGTCCAACACACGCTGGGCGGGCCAGCCGAACTCTCCGAGCAGCGCGGTCACTTGCTCCTTGGCGCTCTCGTCGTCACCGGAGACGAAGATCTGGTGCTCGCCCGGCACCCTGGAAGGGTCCACCATCACCTGGCAGTTGACGGTGTTGAGGCTCTTCACCACACGGGTCCCCGGGAACTCCCGCTGGATCTGCTCGCCCACGCTGTCCGACTCCACGGGAGACAGCCGCAGCTCGCCGTCCTCGAACGCCAGGGGATTGGAGACGTCCAACACCACCTTGCCGTCCAGGTGTTCCGTCCCGGCCGACCGCAGCACGGTGAGCGCGACCCGCCCGCCCACCGCGTTCACGACCACCTCGCCGAACGCCGCCGCGTCCGCGAAGGTGCCGTGATGGGCCGTGGGACCCGCGCCGTCGGCCCACTCGACGGCCGCCGTGTTGTCCTTCGTACGCGAACCCAGGCAGACCTCGTGGCCCAGTTCGACCAGCTTGCCGGCGAGGGCGCGCCCCACGTCACCCGTGCCCAGTACCCCGTATCGCATCGTCGTTCCTCCCGTTGTCGGGACCGTCGGCCACCGGCGGTCCGCGGCCATTGTGCTCCGGGGCGGCTGATTCGCCCGGCTGTTTCGCCTGGACACCCGGGAATGTGTCGGGTGGGATGGTGCGGTGGCAATCGACACGGTGACCGATGTCTTCGAGGAACACCGCCCCGTACTGATGGGCGTGGCGTACCGCATGCTCGCACGCGTGGCCGACGCGGAGGACGTCGTCCAGGACGCGTGGCTGCGCTGGTCCGCCGAGGACCGCTCGGACGTGCGTGAGCCGCGCGGGTACCTGGTCCGTGTCACGACCCGGCTCGCCATCGACCGGCTGCGCCAGGTCCGGTCGCGTCGCGAGGCCTACGTCGGACCGTGGCTCCCGGAGCCGTACATCACCGACTTCGGCGACACCGTGCCCGACAGTGCCGAGCGAGCCGTCCTCGCGGACTCCGTCTCCTTCGCCGTTCTCGTCGTCCTGGAGTCCCTGTCACCGCTGGAACGCGCGGTGTTCGTCCTGCGAGAGGCGTTCGGCTATCCGTACGCGGACATCGCCGCCGTTCTCGACCGGGGCGAACCGGCTGTGCGTCAACTCGCCGGGCGGGCGCGCAAGCACGTGGAGGGACGGCGGCCGCGCTACGAGGTGGACCCGGCCGAACGCCGTGACCTCACCGAGCGGTTCCTCGCCGCGGCCGGCGAGGGTGATCTGGAGGGGCTCATGTCCCTGCTGGCACCGGAGGCGCGGCTCATCGGCGACAGTGGCGGCCTCGCCCAGGCGCCGCTGCGCGTCCTCGACAGCGCCGAGAAGGTCGGCCGGTTCGTCATCGGCGTCAGCAAGAAGGGCGTGTCCGGCCTGTCGTTGCGCTTCATCGAGGTCAACGGCGGTCTCGCGGTGCTCGCGCTGTCGGGGGGCAAGCCCGACAGCATCATCCAACTGGACGTCGCGGACGGGCGTGTCCAGTGCGTCTACATCGTGCGCAACCCGGAGAAGCTGGTGTCGATCCCCACCGCGTGATCCGAACGACAGGCCCCGGCCACCGGCGAACACCTCCCGCCGAGGCATCACAGGACAGCGGAAGCCCCCGTCTTTGTACGGGGGCTTTCGGCGTTGTGTCACGAACGTCGCCCGGTGAGAACACCCCGTGAACGCTCCGCGGCGGGGCGCCTGTGCGGTCGGTAAGGGTTCGAGGATTGGTCTTGACCAAGGGTGGGGGCGGCCCTATCGTCGCGGATAGTGCAGGAACCTTTAATAAACAAGGGCGTTAAAACGCCGCCGGGCCACGGCGATTGCGGAGGACAGGGTGGGGACCACGCAGTTGGAATCGGTGCCGGAACCGAAGTACTGGCACCTCAGGACCGTGCTCAGCGAAGCACTCGACTCCGAGTTCACGGTGGGCGAGATCCTGCCCAACGAACGTGATCTGGCGGCCCGCTTCGGTGTCGCCCGGGCGACCCTGCGGCAGGCACTCGAACAGCTCGAACTGGAAGGCCGGCTGCAGCGCCGTCGCGGGGTGGGGACCACCGTCGCGCCCCCGCGCGTGGGTGTGGCCGTCGGAACCGAACAGCATGTGTGGCCGGGGGCGGCCGGTGACGCCTGGCACGCCGTGGACTGCACGGTGGCGGCGCCCCCCGCTGCGGTGGCCGCCATCCTGGAGACCGCCGACGGCGAGCCGGTGCACATCGTGCGCCGTTCCCTGGCGACACACGGCCAGCCCGTCGCCGCCGAGCTCCTCTACATCCCGGAGTCCTCGGTACCGGACCTGTCGGCGATCGACGCGCCCTCCGCCGCCGCACGCGCGCGTGCCGTGCTGCGCGAGCTCCAGCGCCTGGAGCTCGAAGGCCAGGACCGTGCCGTCGAGCTGGGTTCGGCCCGCGCGGACGACGCCAAGGAACTCGACCGCCTTCCCGGGGCGCCCGTTCTCGTCGTCACGACCCGCTTCTTCACCGAGGGGCGCACCGCTGCGGTCTCCGTGGCCACGTACCGCGCCGACACCTGCCGGCTCACGTTCGGTGATTCGGGCGGCGTGGAGATCCACCACGACCCGGAGCGCCGCGCCTCCTGAGCCGTCGTCCGGCCCGGACCGTCGCGTCGCTCGTGCTTCAGCGGCGCGCGGTCACGGTTCCCTCCACCGCGAACAACTGCTCCTCCACATGGTCGAGGGCCAGCCGCAGCGCACCCGTCGCCACCGCGGCTTCCCCCAGCATCGAGAGGGCCACCTTGGGCGGACGCAGACAGTAGCGCGCCAACTCCCTGCGCAGCGGCTCCAGTACGCCGTCCAGGCCTGCCGCCCAGCCGCCGATGACGACCAACTCCGGGTCCAGGGCGAGGACCAGGGCCGCCACGTCGTGCACCAGCCGCTGGATGAAGCGCTCGACCGCCGCACGCGCCCGCTGGTCGCCGTCCTTGGCCAGCGCGAACACCTTGGCGACGGCCTGCTCGTCGAGCGGGTGCAACGGCTCGTCCGTCGTCGACAGCAGCGTCTCGGGGGTGACGTCACGGCCCAGCAGGTGCAGCGCGCCGATCTCACCGGCCGCGCCGCCGAATCCCCGGTGCAGCCGCCCGCCGATCAACGCGCCGGCGCCCGGGCTGAGTCCCGCCAGGACGAACACGATGTCGTCGGACTCGGTCGCCGCGCCCTTCCAGTGCTCGGCGACCGCAGCCGCGTTGGCGTCGTTCTCCACCAGCACCGGACACTTGAAGGAACGGCTCAGCCGCTCGCCCAGCGGCAGACCCGTCCACTCCGGCAGCGCCGTGCCCAGGCGTACGGTGCCGTCCGCCTCCACGATCCCGGGGCTGCCCACGCCCACCGCGCGCAGGGAGCTACGGGCGACACCCGCCCTGCGCAGCAGTTCGGCGACCGCCACCCGCAGCCGCTCCAGCCGCTCGTCGGCGGACGCCCTCTCGTCCACGTCCTTGGCCATCGCGCCCATCACGCGCCCGTCCAGGTCCGCGAGCAGCGCCGCGACGCGGTGCGGGCCGATCTCCAGGCCCAGCAGGTGCCCCGCCTCGGCCCGGAACCGGAACCTGCGCGCCGGACGCCCCTGGCGCCGCGCGGCACCCTCCTCGGCCGCCTTCTCGACGACGAGCCCGTTCTCGATCAGCCCCTCGACGACCCCTTCGACCGTCGGCCGTGACAGTCCGGTCACCCGGGTGATCTCGGTGAGGGTCGCGCAGTCCGTGGCACGCAAGGCGTGCAGGACCACCGCGGAATTGATCCGTCGCAGCAGAGAGGGATCCCCGCCGGTCAACTGCCCCAACGTCCGTCCTCCCAGCTTGTACGCGTGTTGGCCGGATCGTACTCGTCGCGGGGGACCCCGGCGAGGGCCGGGGACCCTTTCGGTCCGCGGGCCGCCGTCAGCCCGGCGCCACGAACCCGGATTCGTAGGCCGCGATGACCGCCTGAGTACGGTCCCGGGCCCCCAGCTTCGCCAGTACGGAGCTGACGTGCGACTTGACCGTCTCCGTGCCGACGACCAGCCGCCCGGCGATCTCGGCGTTGGACATCCCCCGGGCCATCAGCCGCAGCACGTCCGCCTCGCGCTCGGTCAGCGCGGCCCGCTCCATGGCCGCCCGCGCCGCCGGACTGGCCCCGCCCTCCCCGTAGTCGGCCGCCAACTGCCGCACGGAGGCGGGGAACAACAGGGACTCGCCCTCGGCCACCAGCCGCACCGCGTGCACGATCTCGGCCGGCCGCGCCCGCTTCAGCAGGAACCCGTCGGCTCCCGCGCGCAGCGCCTCGTAGACGTACTCGTCGTTCTCGAACGTCGTCACCACAACGATCTTGGGCGGGTCGGCGACCGTCCGCAGCAGCGCGCGGGTGGCCTCGATGCCGTCCATCAGGGGCATCCGGACATCCATGGCGACCACGTCCGGCCGCAGCCGGCGGACCAGCGGGATCACGGCGGCGCCGTCGGCGGCCTCACCGACGACCTCGATGTCGGGCTGCGCCTCCAGAACGGCGCGCAGCCCCGCGCGTACGAGGGGTTCGTCGTCGACGAGCAGAACGGTGACCGGCATCCGGCCAGCGTAGATCAGTGCAACGGCAGCTCCGCATGCACCTGCCAGTCACCTTCGTGCGGGCCCGTCCGGGCGCTGCCGCCGAGCAGCGCGGCCCGCTCCCGTATGCCGCGCAGACCACTGCCCCGCCCGGCCACCACTCTGCCGTCCGGCAGCGGATTGCGGACCTCCAGGGAGAGCGCGCCGTCCCTGACATCGATACGCACCCGCACCGGAACGCTTCCCGCGTGCCGGAGCACGTTGGTGAGCGACTCCTGGAGGATGCGGTAGCCCTCCCTGGACACCGGACCGGCCACCGTCTCCAAAGGACCCGTCACCTCGGCGTCCACCTCGGCCCCCGAGGTGCGCGCCGACTCCAGCAGCCGGTCGGCGTCGGTCAGTGTGGGGCGGCCGCTCGCCGGGCGTTCCGACTCGCGCAGCACCCCGAGCACCCGCTCCAGGTCCTCCAGAGCGGCTCGTCCGGTCTCCTCGATGGCGGTCAGGGCACGGGCCGTGAACGCCGGGTCGCCGGCCGCGCGCGCGGCGCCCGCCTGCACCACCGCGACGGTGAGCGCGTGGCCGATGGAGTCGTGCAGCTCCCGGGCTATGCGATTGCGCTCCAGGAGTTGCTCGGTGCGCTCCTCCAGCGCGGCGAGCCGCTCGGTGGGGGAGGGACCGAGGAGCCGCCGAGCGAGCGCCGTGGTCAGCTCGCCCAGGCCGACCACCGCGCCGTACAGGGCGAGCAGGGGCAGGGGAATGAGCAGCGCGCAGCTCCAGTGCGGGTCCAGGAGCCGGATCACGGGGTCGCCGGACGGCCAGTAGCCGAGGGCCGCTCTCGTGAGGTCGACGGCGAACATGGGCAGCCACACCGTGACCACGGAGGTCGCCACGCTCAGCAGCAGGCGCGCCTCCAGCCAGAGCACGGTCCGCCACCGGTCCTTCAGGCCGGCCGAGGGGGCGACCGAGAACGCCGTGTCCTCACCGCCCCGCTCGCCCGGCGCCAGCATGAACCGGGCCTGCACCCCCTCGCCCCGCCGGACGGCCGGGAACAGCCCCAGCGGAATGAGCATCAGCGCGGGCACCCACGGCCTCGTCATGTCGATGAACAGCCACACGCTGACGAACAGCATCGGCACCCACAGGTGCAGCAATCGCGTGTACGTCGTCCCCCACAGCAGCGGGCGCAGAAACCGGGCCATTGCGTCATCCTGCCAGCGGGCACCGACAACGGACCTCCCCCGGGCGGGGGAGACGATCTCCACCCACGGGGGAGGCGAGCGGCGGCCGACGGCGGCCAGGCTGGGCCCATGACCAGCATCGACGTCCAAGACCTGACCAAGGAGTACGGCGGCAGGCGCGCCGTGGATCATCTGACCTTCGGCGTTCTCCCGGGCCGTGTCACCGGATTCCTCGGCCCCAACGGCGCCGGAAAGTCCACCACCATGCGGCTCGTGCTGGGCCTGGACCGGCCCACCTCCGGCACCGCGACCGTCGGCGGCCGCGCGTACGCGACGCTCGACGAACCGCTCCGGAAGGTGGGCGCCCTTCTCGACGCGGGAGCGGCCCACGGATCGCGGACCGCCCGCAACCACCTGCGGGCGCTCGCCGCCACCAACCGGATCCCCGAACGCCGGGTCGACGAGGTGCTGGAGGAGACGGGGCTCGCCGCGGTGGCCCGGCACCGGGTCAAGACGTACTCCCTGGGCATGCGTCAGCGCCTGGGCATCGCGGCCGCCCTCCTCGGCGACCCGCCCGTGGTGCTCCTGGACGAACCCTCGAACGGGCTGGACCCCGAAGGGATCATCTGGATCCGGGAGCTGCTGCGCCGGCTGGCCCGGGAGGGGCGCACCGTCCTCGTCTCCAGCCACCTCATGAACGAGACCGCCTCCTTCGCCGATCAACTCGTCGTCCTCGGCCGCGGCAGGCTGCTGGCCGACATGCCGATGCGTGAGTTCATCGACGCGCGCGTGCAGCCCCGCGTCCGGGTGCGCAGCACGGACAGCCGCGCGCTGGGGGGCCTGCTCGCGGAACACGGCATCGAGGCCGTCGAGGGCGAGGAGGGCCGCTGGACCGCGTACGACACACGGCTGGAGGACATCGGACGCCTCACCTCGGCGGCCGGTCTCGCCATCCTCGAACTCGCAGCGCAGGAGGGCACGTTGGAGCAGGCCTATCTGGATCTGACCGCCACCGAGACCGAGTTCGCCGCCGCCCCGACCCAGCCTCAGGAGGCCTGACCATGTCCTTCGCACCCGCACTCCGCGCGGAATGGATCAAGATCCGGACGCTGCGCCCGCTCCTGTGGGGCCTGGTGGCGGTCCTCCTGGCCACGGTCGCGTTCTCCGCGCTCGCCGGCCTCGACGACTCCGGCGGCCCGGATTTCGACCCGCTGTTCTCGACGTTCTTCGGTGTCAGTTTCGGCCAGATCGCGGCCATCACCTTCGGAGCCCAGGCGGTCTCGGCCGAGTACCAGAACGGCGCGCTTCGTGTGTCGCTGGCCGCGGTTCCGGACCGGGGGCGCTGGTTCCTGGCGAAGGCGGTGGCGATCGGTGTACCGGCTCTGGGGATCGGCCTGGTCACCGGTGCGCTCAGCCTCGTGGTCGGGACGTCGGTGCTCGGGTCCCGGGCGGACACCCTGACCTGGACGGCGGAACTCCGGGGCGTGGTGGGCTGCGCGGTCTACCTGTCCTTGATGGCCCTGTTCGCAGCGGGTTCGGCGGCCGTCCTGCGCAGCGGGGTCGCCACCCTGAGCATCCTGATCCCGTTCCTCCTGATCGTGTCCTTCGTCGTCGGGTCGGCGTCGGGAGGTGTGGCGGACTTCCTGCCGGACAAGGCCGGTCAGACGGTCCTGCACGCGTCGTGGGACGGCGCGCTGGGACCCTGGAGCGGGCTCGCGGTGACGGCGTCGTGGACGGCGGCGGCTCTGGGCGCGGGCGCGTGGTGCGTCCGGCGCAGGGACGCGTGACCGCGGTGGCTTCCTGACGCCTCACCAATTGTCAGTGGTGGCGGCTTTACTGGACGTCATGACCATCGCGCGGCAACTCGCCACGATCGACCGGCTGTGCGCCGAGGACTTTCCCACGGGGCACGGCGGGCCGGTCGCCGGGTCGTACGGCGGTCCAGGGGGACCCGGTTTCCATGTCGTCGAGTTGGAGCGGAGCGGAGATTCCGCAGGGGGCCGGCACGGCGAACACGAGGAGGCCGAGCAGTACGAGGCACTGTGCGAGGCGCTCGCGCAGCGGCTCGCCGACCGGTGGGGAAAGCCGCAGTGGATAACCCTCGACGGCGTGTTCCTGCGCGCCCAGCAGGGCGACGAGCGCATATCGGAGCCCTGGGCCTCCCTGGGCGCGCACATGAGGAACGCGCGGGTGTGGCGAGCGGAGGAGACCGGCCGCTGGGTTGTCCTCGGCGTTTCCCGACTCGGAGAGGGCCAGGAGTTCAGACTGCTCGCGGTGATCACTGACGTGGACCCGCCGTGACGCGGGGAGCGCGCCGACGGGATGGCCGTGTTCCGCGGCTACGGAGACCGGCCCGACCGGCGCGCTGATCAGCGGTCGAGGTGGTCGAGCACGTCGGCGGCCAGCCTGTCGGCGTCATCGAGCGCGGCCGCCAGCGTCTCCGGGGTGGTGCCGAGCGCGGAGAACAGCCCGTGAGCCCGCCCCGCGAAGTCCGTCGGGGCGACGGCGAGTTCTCCGGCGGCCCGGATCGCCCCCTTCTCGTTGAGCACCCACCGTCGGGCGTGGGCATGGAGGGCATGCGCGAGAAGGCCGACCGCGCGGAAGAGACAGCCGGAGACGTAGAAGACATCACCGCGGGCGGCCCCCTTGCGGGAGGCGGCCAGGATGAACGGCGCCTCCCATCGCGCGTTGCCCATGAGCGCTTCGGGGTAGCGGCGTGTCAGTTCCCGCAGCTTCCGGAGCTCACCGCCGGGGTCGGCGAGGACCTGCCCGACGGCCACCTCACCGGCATAGGAGTGGGAGTACACGCCCAGGGGATGGCCGGGCTGGACCCCGATCTCGAACCGCCCGGCGCGGCAGTCCCGCCAGACGCGGTGCACCCGGTCCAGGTCGCGGTAGATCCAGTCGACGCGGTGACCGTCGACGGTCAGCCAGCCGCCACCGTCCACCCACGGCCCCCAGCCGCCCGGCTCGGTCACCTCCACCGGGCCACCGGTCAGCCGGGCCGCGAGCAGACCCAGCGCCGCGGTGTCCAGCGGTGGCCGGTAGTACAGGCCCAGATCGAAGTCGGAGTCAGGACTGTGCGTACCACTGGCCCGGCTGCCTCCCAGACACACACCGACGATGCCGTCGACCTCGGTCAGCCGGTTCGCGATCTCCGCCAGACGTTCCATGCCAGGGATTCTGCCGAGGCGGATCTTCGACGGCGACCCATTTCGGCACGGCTGCGCACCGCCCTCGGCCCAGCTGCGCACCGCTCTCGGCCCAGCGGTGTACGGCCCTCGGCACGACTGCACATCGGCTTCTCCACGACTGCGCACGGCCTCGGGCGCGGTGGCGCACAGCCTCGGGCACGACTGCACACCGCCTTCGGGCGCGGCTCCGCGCCGCCGGAGAATGCCGGGAGGCCGCCCGCGACGACGGCACGAGC
>NZ_JBHYXD010000046.1:0-9070 GCF_042751995.1 Streptomyces sp. NPDC059371
GGGGGGGGGCGGGGGGGGGGGGGGGGGGGGGTGGGGGGGGGGGGGGTGGGCGGGGGGCGGGTGCCTGGGGCGGGGGGCGGGTGGGGGCCGCCCCGCCCCCCCCCACGACTGGAGCGTGCCCCCTCCGGACGGTCAGGGCGCGGTCAGCGGCCCGTACGCCCCCGGCGCGCGGTCGCGGTAGAACTGCCACCGGTCGCGGACCTCGCGAAGCTTGGCCATGTCCAGGTCGCGGACGACGAGTTCGGCCTCCTTGTCGCTGGCCACCTCGCCGACGAACTGGGCCTCGGGGTCCACGAAGTACGAGGTCCCGTAGAAGTCGTTGTCGCCGTACTCCTCCTGCCCGACCCGGTTGATCGCACCCACGAAGTACTCGTTGGCGACGGCGGAAGCCGGCTGTTCCAGCTGCCAGAGGTAGCCGGACAGCCCCCGGGAGGTGGCCGACGGGTTGAAGACGATCTCCGCGCCCGCGAGACCGAGGGCCCGCCAGCCCTCCGGGAAGTGCCGGTCGTAGCAGATGTAGACCCCGATCCGGCCCACGGCCGTGTCGAACACGGGCCAGCCGGAGTTCCCCGGCCGGAAGTAGAACTTCTCCCAGAATCCGGGTACTTGGGGAATGTGGGTCTTGCGGTACTTGCCCAGGTAGGAGCCGTCGGCATCGATCACGGCCGCCGTGTTGTACAGGACGCCGGGCTGTTCCTCCTCGTACATCGGCAGCACGAGGACAAGGCCCAGTTCCTTCGCCAGCGCCTGGAAGCGCCGGACGATCGGGCCCTCGGGGATCTGCTCGGCGTACGCGTAGAACTCCTTGTCCTGCACCTGGCAGAAGTACGGTCCGTAGAACAGCTCCTGGAAGCACAGGACTTGGGCGCCCTGCGCGGCCGCGTCGCGGGCCGCCTGCTCGTGGACCTGGATCATCGATTCCTTGTCGCCGGTCCATGCGGTCTGGAAGACGGCGGCGCGGATCACTCTGCTCATCGGGACCTCCGGTCGCTCGGTGTGCGAGGAGACTAGAAAGCCCCGGCCGGTTCTTTGAGTTGCACCGTGTCACGTCCGAAGTGCTTTGCCGTTCCACGGTGTCACCTCCGCGTTCTCCCGTGTTGCGCCTGACTGGTTCGGTGTTTCACCGCTGTTGCGCGTCGTGCGCGAGCAGGGCGATGTGGACGGACGCGGCCTGTTCGAAGTCGTCGAGGTCGACGCCGAGACGGGCCTGTATGACCTCCAGCCGGCGGTAGAGCGCGGGCCGGCTGACGTGGTGGAGCTGCGCCGTGCGGGACTTGTTGCGGCCGGTGGCGAGGTAGGTCCGCAGCACGGGCAGCAGCCGTGGATCCGCCTGCGGACCGCTCAGCAGCCCGTCGAGTTCGCGTTCCGCGAAGGACTGGACGTTCGGGTCGTCCCGCAGCAGCCGGACCAGGCCGCGCAGATGGACGTCACGCAGCCGGACCAGTGCGGGCCGGTCCTGGTCGGCGGGCGGGTCGCCGGCGGCCTCGGCGACGTGCAGGGCCTCGCGCAGTCCGGCGGGCACGTCGTCCCAGGCGGTACGGGGCCCGGCGGCGGCCACGGTGGCGGGGGCCCCGGTCTCGTGCCGCAGCCGTACGGCGAAATGCTCGGCCAGCGCCTCGGCGTCCTGGTCGCGCGGAAGGCTGAGCAGCAGCGCGGTGGCTCCGTCGGACAGCTCGGCGACGAGCCCCGGCAGCCCCAGCAGGCGCAGCACACGGTCGAGTTGGGCCGCGTCGCCGTCGCGCACCACCAGGGGCACGAAGGTGCGGCGGTTCACGGGCAGTCCGGCGGCCCGCGCTCGCGGCAGGAGCTGGCGGGCCGGTACGACGCCGCTCACGAGGTCGGTCAGCAGGCCCTGCGCGGACTCCTCCTCCCAGGAGTGGGCGGGGCCGGCGAGCATGCGGTGCAGGACCAGGGCCTCGGCGGCCCGGTCGGCGAGCAGCCGCCCGGTCGCCACGTCGCCCCGGTGGCCGCACAGCACGATGCGGCCCCATCGCTCCCCCCGTCCGCCGAGTTCGGCGCGGATCCATCCGTCGCCCTCGCTGCCGCCCGCCTGCCGGGCGATGCGGTCCCAGTCGCGCAGCACGTCGTCGACGGCGGAGCGTTCGCCGGCGGTGGCGAGGACCCGGTGGGCGAGGTTGGTGACGACGACGGGGCAGGCGGCGTGCACGGCGATCTCGTCGAGCATGTGCTGGAGCGGGGCACCGGTGGTGATCAGTCCGGTGAGTGCGGTGCGTACGGCTTCGGAGAGGCTCACCGCGGCGAACTTGTGCCGCACCAGCCGGGACTGCACCTCCTCGGTCAACTCGGCGAAGGGGAAGGGGCGGTGGAGCACCACCATCGGCAGGCCGCAGCGTTCGGCGGCCCGGCGCATCACGTCCGGGGGCGCGGGGAAGGCGCGGCCGAGCCCGAGGACGACGGCCGCGGCCTCGGCGCGGTGCAGCGAACGGATGTACTCGGCCTGGGCATCGGGGTCGCCGGCGAGCAACACCCCGGTGGTGAGGACCATTTCGCCGCCGCTGAGCATGACGCCCACGTCGGCGGCCTCGGCGACGTGCACCCAGCGGACGGACCGGTCGAGATGGCCGGCACCGGCCACCACCTCGGGCTCCCCGGCCAGCACCCGGTCCAGGGCGAGGACCTGGCGCACCGAGAGGGCGGGTTCCAGGACGGTGGTCATGGCGGCGTTCCCCTTTGTCCGTGGCTCGGTTCGCCTCCGGAGCGCTGCGGGCGGCCGCGGGGACTCGACGCGCACCCGGACCCCCGGGTCCTCGCGCGCCGGGTCCTCGAGACCACCGCCCCTTCGGCTCACCCGCCCTTGCTCATCTCTTACTGGGCCCGCCTCAGAGCGCGTTCCAGGATCGACGCGCCCTCCTCCGCCTCCGCGACGGTGAGGGAGAGCGGCGGGGCGATACGCAGCACGCTGGTGTCGTGGCCGCCGCCCTTGCCGATCAACAGGCCTTCCTCGCGGGCCGCTTCGAGGACCGCCGCGGCTCCCTCGGGGTGTGCCCGGTCGGTTCCGGGCTTCACCAATTCGATGCCGATCATCAGTCCGCGGCCGCGCACCTCGCGTACACCGTCGAACTGCGCGGCGACCGCGCGGAGCCGTTCGATGAGCAGGCCGCCGACGCGCCGGGCGTTGCCCTGGAGGTCGTGTTCGAGGAGGTAGGTGAGATTCGCGAGTCCCGCCGCCATCGTGACCGGCGAACCGCCGAAGGTCGAGATGGAGTTGGAGTCGAGGCAGTTCATGATCCCGGCGCTGGCGACGACTCCGCCGATGGACATGCCGTTGCCGATGCCCTTGGCGAAGGTGAGCATGTCGGGCGGGCCGGACGCGGCGTGGGCCTGCCAGCCCCAGAAGTGCTCGCCGGTGCGGCCCCAGCCGGTCTGCACCTCGTCGGAGATCCAGAGGACGCCGTGCTCCTGGAGGACCTCGCGGAAGGCCGCGTACAGGCCGTCGGGGGGCGCGGTGAACCCGCCGACGCCCTGGATCGGTTCGGCGATCAGCGCGGCGGGCGGGCGGACATGGCCGAGCAGGTCCTTCAGGTCCTCCACGCAGGCGTCGGTGAACGCGGCGTCGTCGAGGTCGGCGTAGGGGCCGCGGGTGCGGACACCGCCGTGCACGTACAGCGTCTGGAGCGGTGACAGGGAGGTGGGCGACCAGCCCTTGTTGCCGGTGATCCCGACCGCGCTGAACGACCGGCCGTGGTAGCTGTTGCGCATGGCGAGGATCTGATTGCTGCGCCGGTGGGTGGTGGCGAGCAGCAGGGCCGTGTCGTTGGCCTCGGTGCCGGAGGTGGTGAAGAAGACGCGGGCGTCGGGGATGCCGGACAACTGGGCGACTCGTTCGGCGAGTTCGACCATCGGCCGGTTGAGGTAGAGCGTCGAGGAGTGGATGATCCGGCCGGCCTGCTCGCTGACGGCCTTCGTCACCTCGGGCAGGGCGTGCGCGGTCATCGTGGTGAGGATGCCGCCGAAGAAGTCGAGGTACTTGTTTCCGTCGGAGTCCCAGACGTGGCGGCCCTCGCCGTGGGTGATCTCGATCGGGTCCTCGTAGTAGAGGGCGAGCCAGTCCGGCAGGACAGCCTGGTGGCGGGTGTACAGGTCGGTCATGGCTGCACCAGCCCTTCGTAGGCGTCGGGGCGCCGGTCGCGGTAGAACGCCCACTGCTGGCGTACCTCCTCGATGAGGCCGAAGTCCAGGTCGCGGACGACGAGTTCCTCGGCCTTGTCGCTCGCCCGCTCGCCGACGAACCGGCCGCGCGGGTCGACGAAGTACGAGGTTCCGTAGAAGTCGTTGTCGCCGTACTCCTCCTGCCCGATCCGGTTGATCGCCGCGATGAAGTACTCGTTGGCGACGGCCGCCGCGGGCTGTTCGAGCTGCCAGAGATAGGCGGACAGGCCGCGGGAGGTGGCGGAGGGGTTGTACACGAGCTGGGCGCCGTTCAGACCGAGCTGCCGCCAGCCTTCGGGGAAGTGCCGGTCGTAGCAGATGTAGACCCCGACCCGTCCGACGGCCGTGTCGAAGACGGGCCAGCCGAGGTTTCCGGGCTTGAAGTAGTACTTCTCCCAGAACCCCTTCACCTGCGGGATGTGGTGCTTGCGGTACTTCCCGAGGTAGGTGCCGTCGGCGTCGATCACGGCCGCGGTGTTGTAGTAGAACCCGGACTGCTCGACCTCGAACACGGGTACGACGATCACCATGCCGGTCTCGCGCGCGAGCTCACACATACGGGTGACGGTGGGCCCGTCGGGGACCGGCTCCGCCCAGGCGTAGTGCTCCGGCTCCTGGACCTGGCAGAAGTAGGGGGCGTTGAAGACTTCCTGGAACCCGATGACCTTGGCGCCCTGCCGGGCCGCCTCACGGGCGTGTTCCTCGTGCTTGGCGACCATGGATGCGGTGTCGCCGGTCCAGGTGGCCTGGACCAGGGCGGCACGTACGACGTTGCCCATGAGCTGCTCCTTCGACGGGACGTCAGAGAGCCTCTACGCCCGTAGACAAAGGCTGTAGAGGCTCGAAAGTAAGCCCCCCGGACAGCCTTGCCAAGACCATCGTCGTTAACCCGCTGAGTCGATCACGTTTCTGACCCTCACGGGTGAGTGACGTGGCCGCCGGATCCGGAGGTACGGCCGACCGGACGAACGCCCGGAGGACCGGGTGGTCGCCGCCGCGCGCGCACGGGCACGGGCACGGGCACGGGCACGGGCACGGGCACGGGCACGGGCACGGGCACCCGAAGGATTGCCGTCCGCGCCGTGCCCGGCGCCGTGTGCGCGCGTGCGCGAGCGGGCGGCACCGTGACCGACGTCGGGCGAAGGCATGGGGCACACCGTGACCGTCGCCGGGCGGAGGGGAACGCCGTGGCCGGCGTCAGGCGGTGGGGCCGAGCTCGGACCATCGCCGGGGCGGGGGTCCCGTCGTGACCGTCCCCAGGCGAAGGGCCGCGCCGTGACCGGCACGGGGCGGCAGGACCGCGCTCCGACCGCCGCCCGGCGGGGGCCACGCCGCTGCCGGCACCGGGCGAAGGGCCACACCGTGACCGTCCCCGGACGAAGGGCCACACCGTGACCGTCCCCGGACGAAGGGCCACACCGTGACCGTCCCCGGACGAAGGGCCACGCCGTGACCGTCCCCGGACGAAGGGCCACACCGTGACCGTCCCCGGACGAAGGGCCACGCCATGACCGTCCCCGGACGAAGGGCCACACCGTGACCGTCCCCGGACGAAGGGCCACGCCATGACCGTCCCCGGACGAAGGGCCACACCGTGATCTCGCGGGGCGGGGCGGGGGCACGGGTCACGCCGTGGCCGTCTGCGGGCGGAGGGTCATGGCGCGAACCCGGCGACGCGCAAGGCGTGGACCAGGTCCCATTGGCATTCGTCGGACACACCACGGGCCGCCCTCAGGAGCAGCGGTACGAGGCGCTCGGGGTCCGTCTCGGCGCTGCGGGCGGCTTCCTCCGGGGCGCACACACGCACGTACGCGTCGAGGAGCGCGCCGATCTCGCGGCCTCGGCCCTGGTCGGCGAGGCCGAGGACGGCGGCCCCGATCTCGGGGGCGGGCCGGGTGACGCCCTGGCGCAGCATCTGCCTGCCGTCGGCGGTGCGGCCGGCGGCGGTGAGCGCGTCGGCCGCTGCGACCAGCCGGTCTGCGGGCAGCGAGGCCGCCTCCCAGAGCAGGGTGGCCCAGTCCGCGTCGAGTCCGGCGCCGTGCAGTTCGGCGGCGAGCAGGGGGAAGCGGGCGGGTGGCCAGTACGCCGCTTCGACGAGCAGGGCATGCGCCTCGCCGCTGCGGCCTTCCCCGCGCAGCCGCGTCAGCGTCGCGACGGTCTCCGCCGTGAGCCGCAGCGCGCCCTCGTCCGGCGGCTCCGGCCGTGTCGTCGTGTGCGGGCGCGCGGGCTCCTCGGCGGCACCGGCGAAACGCGCGCCGCGGGGCGTACGCCCGCCCCGCGCGGGCGGGGCGGGCAGCACCGGACCGGCCTCCGGCACGGCCACGGGAGCCACGTCGGCCTCCACCATCCCGGCGAAACGCGCGCCCCCTCTCCGACGCCGCTTGGAACGCTTGGCCGGATGCGGGTCGGCGCCGGGCGGGGTCCTGTCGTGCGCCGGGGCGGGCGCGGCGACCCGCTCCGCGGGACGAGACCTGTCGCCGTCCGGCGCGAGGCCCGTGGGCCGGGACCCGGGCTGTGCGTGGCCGCCCGGAACGTGGCTCGCGGGAGGACGCCAGGGCTCGGCCTGCTCGGCGGCCGTCGGACGGGAACCGGGGGCCGGTCCGGCGGCCAGGCCCGGAACGAAGCCGGGCCCAGTGCCTGCGCCGGGGCCAGGGCCTGCGCCGGGGCCGGAACCGAGGCCGGGAGCATGGCCTGTCGAGTTCCCGTCAGTGCCGGGTGTGCCCGCTTGTGTGCCCGGCCAGGCGCCGGAGTGCACGCTCGGCGCACTGCCCGGCTCCCGGCCACCCCGGGCACCCGCTCCGGCCGGGTCCCCTGCGGTCGGGTCCCGGTCGGGCCGGCTTCCCTCCGAGGGGTGTCCTCCCGACGGATCCTGCCGGTTCTCCGGCCGCCACGGGCCCGCCCCGGCGGCCGGAGCCGGGAAGCCCGGCGTGTGCCGCCCGCGGACACGCAGGGCGTGACGGTCGACGTTCTCCATGCGGTGGCGCAGTTCGGCGCAGCGGGCGGCGGCCCGGTCGTGATCGTCCTGGGCCCAGGCGAGGTCCAGGCGGATCGCCTCGGCCTCCCCCCGGGAAACCGCCGTGGGAAGCCGTCCGCTCAGTTCGGCCTGGCGTTCGGCGGCGTAGCGCCGTTCGCGGAGCATGACGTCCAGGCGGTCGCCGAGCGCGTCGCGGCCGCCCGGACGGACGTCGTACGCGGCCAGCGAGGCCGCGTGCAGCGGCCGGGCCCGTGCGGTCTCCTGAGCCGCGGCCCGCTCCCCGTACTGCCCGAAGACGTCCTGGAGGAGTGCCTCCACGACGTCCCAGGGCGGCACCTCCTGACCTTCGAGGCACGCCCGCATGCCGTCGGGGTCACGTTGCCAGAAGACCCCGCACCATCCGCCGCTCCGATCGAGCCGGTCCACAAGCCCGTTCAGATACCGCGCGAACTCCAGTACCTGTTCCGGGAGTTGTCCTACAGCCATCACTCAACTCCCCGCCCGACGTGAGCACTTCGACCCGACAGAGAACACCAGTCGTGTTACGGATCGACTACGGGGAGTTTTCGGCGGGGACGCAGAGGTCTCGCCGAGGGGGCGCGTCGGAGCACGCCCGCGCGGGGCGTGCGCCCGAACGAAAACTCGGGCGCACGCCGGGAGGAACAGCCCACCGCACGCCGGACGGGCCGGACCGGCGGGCCTCGTCGCGCCCTCAGATCCGGCACGCCTCCACCCCCGCCGCGCGGGGCAGCACGAGCCGGATAAGGGCGGCGACACCCTCGTCGTCGTTGCTGGGCAGCACGATGTCGGCGGCGCGCAGTGTGTCCTCGTGGGCGTTGGCGACGGCGGCGGCGAGCCCGGCCGCGCGCAGCATCGGGATGTCGTTGGGCATGTCGCCCACGGCGGCGGTGCGTTCCAGCGGCAGCCCGCTCCGCTCGGCGAGCGTCCGCAGCGCCTCCCCCTTGTCGACACCGGGAGCGGACATTTCGAGAAAGTCACCGGTGGACCTCGTGATCACCGCGCGATCCCCGACGACCGAGCCGATCACGGCCGCCAGTTCGTCCACGAGCAGCATCGGATGGGCGGCGAGGATCTTGACCACCGGGTCCGCGTCCGCCGGCGCGGACACGCCGTCCAGCGCGACATGGCGCCAGGTGTTCGGCACCAGTCGCACGAAGGCCGTCTCCAGGCGGAGCCGGGACACGGAGTCGACCCCCAGCGCGACCCCGGGCACCGCGTCACGGACCGCGCGCAGGATTCCCGCCGCGTCACCGGGGCCGAATCCCCGGCAGTCCAGCAGCCGTCCCGACTCGGCGTCCACGGTCACCGCGCCGTTGCTGCACACCACGGGTCCGGTGAGCCCGTGGCGCCGGGCCAGGTCCAGGGTGTCGCGGACGGGCCGTCCGGTCACCCCCACCACGGCGATCCCGGCGCGCTCCGCCTCCGCGAGCGTGCCCAGGGTGCGTTCACGGATGGCGCCGGACGAGTCGAGCAGGGTGCCGTCGAGATCGGTGCAGACGAGCCGCACGATCGTGGGCACACGGCGTCCGCGCCTCGTCGCGCGCTCTGCCGGGGTGGAGGGCCGCGCCTCGCCGGGCGCCGGCTGCTGCGAAGTCGCCACGCCGGAGCGGGTGTTGGTGTTCGGCATGGCCGGAGGTTAGTGACTACGCGCGTAGACGACAAGGGAACAAGCGGTGAATTCAACAATTTCTCAACATGGGCCGCCCGAGCCGGACCGCGAGACCTCCGGGCGTCGCGAGCCGCGAGGCCGTTCCGGCGCGGAGCCGACGAGCCTTCGCGCCGACGAGCCCCCCAACCACGGAGCCTCCGAGCCGGGGGGGGGGGGCGCGGGGGCGGGCGCGGGGCGCGACCCCACCCCCGCCCCCCCCCCCCCCCCCCCCCCCAGCGCCCAGCGCACACAGAGCG
>NZ_JBHYXD010000046.1:9080-27100 GCF_042751995.1 Streptomyces sp. NPDC059371
TGAGGCGAGCGGACTACGCGCCGCCGCCCCCCCGACCCCCCCCACCAGCTCGACCCTGCGGTGCTTCTCCTCACACGGTGCCCCCCACACCCGTCAAGCCCTCACGCCGCCGGCACCAGCGCGCACCGTACGACGAGCTCGTCCATCGAGAGGCCGAGGGCCCGCGCCAGGGCGGCGATCGTGAAGAAGGCCGGCGTGGGAGCGCGCCCGGTCTCGATCTTGCGCAGGGTCTCCGCGGAGATCCCCGCC
The DNA here is from genome assembly GCF_042751995.1 of Streptomyces sp. NPDC059371. Lineage (NCBI taxonomy): Bacteria > Bacillati > Actinomycetota > Actinomycetes > Kitasatosporales > Streptomycetaceae > Streptomyces > Streptomyces sp. NPDC059371. The sequence continues at coordinate 9,330 of NZ_JBHYXD010000046.1, forward strand.
ACCCCCGCGATGTCCGCCATGCTGCGGCCGCCGCGGGACTCGCGCAGCAGCCGGCCGAGCCGCTCGCCGCGTTCGCGCTCTTCGGGGGTCAGTGGGGTTCGCACCATGACACCATTCTAATACCGGTATAGTAATTGGCATGGTGGAACTGAAGACCGACACATCGATCGACGAGATGTACGCGGCCGGCCAGGTCGTGGGCAGGGCACTCACCGCGGTGCGCGAGGCCGCCGACGTGGGCGTCTCCCTGCTGGAGCTGGACGAGGTGGCGCACCAGGTCCTGCGCGACGCGGGCGCGACGTCACCCTTCCTCGGCTATCACCCCTCCTTCGCGCCCACGCCCTTCCCCGCGGTCGTCTGCGCCTCGGTGAACGAGGCGATCGTGCACGGCATCCCGACGGGCTACCGGCTGCGCGACGGAGACCTGGTCTCCATCGACTTCGGCGCCGAACTGGGCGGCTGGGTGGGCGACTCGGCGATCAGCTTCATCGTGGGCGAGCCGCGCGCCGCCGACGCGCGGCTCGTGGAGACCGCGGAGCGGGCCCTGGCCGCGGGGATCGGGGCGGCCCTCGTGGGCAACCGCATCGGGGACATCGCGCACGCCGTCGGCACGGTGTGCCGGGCGGCCGGGTACGGGATCCCGGACGGGTTCGGCGGCCACGGCATCGGGCGCCGCATGCACGAGGACCCGGGTGTCCCGAACGAGGGCCGCCCGGGACGCGGGATGCCGCTGCGGCACGGCATGGTCCTCGCCATCGAGCCGATGCTCATCGGGGGCGGCACGGACGATTACCACGCCGCCCCCGACGGCTGGACGCTGCGCACGAACGACGGCTCCCGCGCGGCGCACGCGGAGCACACGGTGGCCATCACGAACTCGGGCCCGCGCATCCTGACGGCCCGCTGACCCCCTGCTCGCCCACGGCCACGAGGCGGACGGCACCGCCCCGCGGCCACCGGCGACCGCGGGGCAGAGCACACCCCTGCCCCGCGGTACGCCCGCCGGCCGGGACGGCGGCCGGTGATCCGACGGCTAGGACGCGGGCCGTACGACCATGGCCGAGCCTCCGCCCCGGCGGACCTTCTCCGCCGCGGCCAGCCAGGTGCCGTTCGGGAGGCGCTGGACGCCCGTGGCCGCGCCGATCTCCGGGTTCACCTTGAAGGAGTGCCCGATGGCTTCGAGCCCGGCCCTCGACGGGCTGTCGTACAGGCCCGGTTCGAGCTCGGTCTGGGCCGCGTTGCGCTGGCTGGCGCGTGGCGCGGCGATCGCGTCGACCAAGGGGAGACCGCGGTCGACGAACTCGGTCAGTGTCTGCAGCACGGTCGTGATGATGCTCGCGCCGCCGGGCGAACCGAGCGCCACGACAGGCTTGCCGTGCCGGTCGAGGACGATGGTCGGCGAGATCGACGAGCGCGGCCGCTTGCCGGGGCCCGGCAGATTCGGGTCGTGCACGGCCGGGTTGGCCGGGGCGAAGGAGAAGTCCGTCAGCTCGTTGTTGAGGAGGAAGCCGCGTCCCGGGACGGTGATCCCGCTGCCGCCGGTCTGTTCGATGGTCAGCGTGTAGGCGACGACATCGCCCCACTTGTCGGCCACCGTGAGGTGGGTCGTGTTCTCTCCCTCGTACGTCGTCGGGGCGGCCGTCCCGGTGCCGGCGCAGGCGGCGGGACTGCTCGGGTCGCCCGGCGCGAGCGGGCTCGTCAGCACGGCGTCGTCCTTGACGAGGCAGGCCCGGCCGTCCGCGTACTTCTGCGAGAGCAGGCCCTTGGTGGGTACGTCCTCGAAGGCCGGGTCGCCCACCCAGCGGCCCCGGTCCGCGAACGCGATCCGGCTCGCCTCGATGTAGTGGTGCAGGTACTGCGTCTCGCTCGCCTTCGAGAGGTCCGTCCTCTCCAGGATGTTGAGCGCCTCGCCGACGGTGGTGCCGCCGGAGGAGGAGGGTGCGATCGAGTAGACGTTCAGACCGCGGTACGACGTCCTGGTGGGCGCCTGGCGCTTCGCCCCGTAGGCCGCGAGGTCCCTCGACGACAGCTTGCCGGGCCGGGCGTTGAAGCCGGACGCGGGGTCCACGGGCGGCCTGTTGACGGTGTCGACGATCTCCCGGCCGAGATCACCGGTGTACAGCGCTCGTGTGCCCTTCCTCCCCAACTCCTCGTACGTGCGGGCCAGATCGGGGTTCCTGAAGGTCGATCCGACGACCGGCGGCGAGCCGCCGGGCAGGAAGAGCTTCGCGGTGTCGGGGAAGTTCGCGAAGCGGGCCTGGTTCGACTCGGTCTGCGCCCGGAAGGTCGAGTCGACCGTGAACCCGGAACGGGCGATGCGTTCGGCCGGCTCCAGGACGGTGCCGAGGCGTCTGCTGCCCCATGAGTCCAGGGCTGTCTGCCAGGTGGCGGGCGTGCCCGGTGTGCCCACGCTCAGCCCGCTGGTGACGGCGTCGGCGAAGGCGAGCGGCTTGCCGTTCTCCAGGAACAGCCCGGAGTCGGCGGTCAGGGGTGCCGTCTCGCGTCCGTCGATCGTGTGCACCGTACGGGACTTGGCGTCGTAGTAGACGAAGTAGCCGCCGCCGCCGATGCCGGACGAGTAGGGCTCGGTGACGCCGAGGGCCGCCGCCGTGGCGACGGCCGCGTCGACCGCGTTGCCGCCCTTCTTCAGCACCTCGATGCCCGCGGCGGAGGCGTCCGCGTCGACGCTCGCCACGGCGCCTCCGTACCCGACCGCGACGGGCACCTTCGCGGCGGGCGTTCTCGCGGCCGAACCCGCCGCCGGTGCTCCGGGCGGCGCCGCCGCACCCACTAATACCGTCGCGGCCGAAACCGCCAGGACCGTCAGATTCCGTACAAGAGGACGTCGCATCAATACCTCCAGTCAACAGCCGTCCGCGCAGCGTAACTTCACGGCGGCGGCCACGTCAGGCCCCCTCGAACACGGTTCCGTGGGCCCGCTAGCATGCGCGCACATGAATGACGACGTGCGCAACATCGTCCTCGGCCTCCTCGCCACCGGCCTCAGTGCCGCGCTCGGCTGGGTCGCCCGCACCTACCTGTGGAAGCGCAAGCTGCGCCGCAAGCAGGCGTTCTTCGGGCTGCCCGACAACTCCGAGTCGCTCCTTGTGGTGAACCGCGAGGCGGGCGGTCCCGAACTGACGGTGATGCGCCACGACGTGTTCGCGCTTCTCGAACTGTCCGCGCTCATCAAGGACTGCGGCGCGCACGCCCAGGTCATCGCGCACGACGCGACCCAGCAGGGCTTCGGCGAGCGCACGGAGTTCTGCGTGGGCGGACCGGCGTCCAACCGGCGCATGGCCGCGCATCTGCAGTCCCTGCTGCCCGGCGTGCAGGTCAACGTCGACTCCGGGCGGGGACCCGACCGGGGCGCCTTCCAGATAGGCAGCGAGCGCTACCGGCTGGAGTCGGGCCAGGCCGAGTACGTGATCCTCGCCCGGCTGACCGCGGGCCAGAGCCGTGACGTGAGACCGGTCTTCCTCTTCTGCGGCCAGCGCGCGATCACCAACCAGGCGGCGACCCGCTATCTCGCCCGGAACCACGCGCGCCTCGCCCGCAAGCACGGCGGCAACAGCTTCGTCCTGCTGCTGAAGGTCGTGAACTCCCAGGCGTACGGCCCCGATGTCGTCGAGGTCGTCGCGGACGTCACCCGCGCGGCCCAGGCCCCGCTGCCGACGCCGCCGGCCCTGGAGCCGGCGCCGGACCCGGCGTCCGACCCCGGCCAGGACGGGGAGGCAACGGCGAAGGCGGCCACGCCTCGGGCACGCCGGCGCACGTGACGCCCCGTCCGCGGAGGTGCGGCGCTTTCCGGCCGTTCGTGGCGGCACACGCCGACGAGGTTTGAACGGATGGAAATGAACACTTCAACAATCGTTACTCGCACGTAACTTACCGACGGGTTACTTCGAGTAAGCCGCCGCGGTTACCGTCGGGTCACCTTGCACTGACCAAGTGAGGAGTGACCCGTTGGGAAACGGTCGCAACCCCCTGCGCACATCCGCCGTCGGCGCCGTCTCCGCGACGCTGATCGCGGCCGCGAGCCTGGGCCTGGCCCCCACCGCCCAGGCCGCCGCCGGCTCGGGAGGTGTCCGCTTCGTCGACATCTCCGGTGACGGCGGCACCACCCTCAAGGCCAACGTCGTCACCCCGGCGGGAGCGGACGGCACCCGCGCCTACCCGCTCATCGTGCTGCCCACGAGCTGGGGCCTGCCCCAGGTCGAGTACCTCGCACAGGCCCAGAAGCTCGCGAACTCCGGTTATGTCGTCGTCGGTTACAACGTCCGCGGCTTCTGGCAGTCGGGCGGCGAGATAGACGTCGCCGGCCCCCGCGACACCGCGGACGTGTCCAAGGTGATCGACTGGGCGCTCGCCAACACCCCGGCCGACGCGCGGAAGGTGGGCGTGGCGGGCGTCTCGTACGGCGCCGGAATCAGTCTGCTGGCCGCCGCGCACGACCGGCGCATCAAGGCGGTCGCGGCGCTGAGCGGCTGGGCGGATCTGACCACGTCGATCTACTCCGGCCGTACCGAACACGTCCAGGCGGCCGCCCTGCTGGACGGCGTCGGGCACATCACGGGACACCCGAGCGCCGAGACCCAGCAGGTGTTCAAGGACTTCTTCGCCGGGAATCTCGCCAAGGAGCAGGACCTGATCGACTGGGGGAAGAAACGTTCTCCCGAGACCTACCTCGACCAGCTCGACAAGAACGGCCCCGCCGTCCTCATGGCCAACACCTGGGGCGACACGATCTTCTCGGCCAACCAGTACGCCAAGTTCTACGAGGAACTGCCCGGACCCAAGCGGCTGGAGTTCCGTCCCGGCGACCACGCCACCGCCGAGATCACCGGTCTGTTCGGGCTCCCCAACGACGTGTGGACCGACACCGCCCGCTGGTTCGACCACTATCTGCGGGGCGAGGACAACGGCATCGACCGCGAGCAGCCGGTGCAGCTCAAGTCCCGCTCCACGGGGGGCTACGAGGGCTACCCGGACTGGAAATCGGTCGGCGCGACCACGAGGAAGATCGCCCTCGGAGGCACCACCCGCATCCACACGAACGTCGACTCGGGCGCGGACGGCGGGGTCATCTTCCTGTCCAGCATCCTCGACCAGCTCACACGGATCCCGCCGATGGCCTCGATCCCGCTGCTGCCGCGCTACTGGACCGCGGTGTGGCAGTCGGAGAGGTGCTCGAGCACCCAGCGCGTACGAGGGACCGCCAGGCTCCACACCACCGTCACCGGCACCAAGGAGAGCGGCACCTTCATCGCCTACCTCTACGACGTGGGCCCGCTCGGGGTCGGCAAGCTGGTCAGCAACGCGCCGTACACCTTCCACGGGCAGACGCCCGGCAAGCCGTTCGGTGTCGACCTGGACCTGTTCTCCACGGCCTACGACGTCCCGGCCGGGCATCGCCTCGCCCTGGTCGTCGACACGGTCGACCCGCTGTACATGGAGCACAACCCGTCCGGCGCGCAGCTGACCTTCTCCTCACCGGAGCACGACCCGTCGTACGTGTCGGTACCCCTGCGCGAGCAGTGATCTCCGGCTGGCGCCGGCCGGGCCTGGCCCTGTGAGCTGCTGCTCCCCCTACGGTTTCGGGGCTGTGGGGGGGTACCCCACCCGGCAGCAGCGTCCCTGGTTCGGCCGGAGCCACGTCCACGGCCTCGGTCTCGGGACTGTGCCGCTTTCGCCCGTACGCCCGCGGGGCGGACCGGGACAGCGGCACGTACATCCCGATGCGGATCGGCGAGATCACCGTCATCACGGGGATGAACGGCAAATCGTAGTCGAGGATCGCCGCGATCAGCCTCCCGGGCCCGGGGAAGTCCCCGGCGAGGGGCACGCGTTTGCGCCCCCACCGGGGGACCGGCGGGTTCGGATACGGATGGCCGTGCCTCACGTGGCAGTTGACGATCTGTTCGACGGGCCGGTCATCACGACCACCTCTCCCTTGCCGTCGGCGAGGTCGTGGTCCTGCGGAACATACGGCTCCCCGAAGTGCGTGGTGACGTCGTACGGGTCGATCAAGGGATCGACGGTCATCCTGGTCCAGCCTGCTGTCGGCCGGTGCGGTCACCGCAAACTATCGACGCGAATCGCCACATATCGGGCGACACGCACGCCGGGTCATTAGCCGTATTTGAGGCTGGATGACGAGCGGATCACGACAGGCGATCACGACACCCCGGGCCTCGCCGGGACGGCCGTCCGGCCCCTCCCGCGCTCTCCGGGACGACCGCCCGGCCCCTCCGGTCAGGCCTCCGTGGCCTCGGCGTACATCTGGGACAGCTCGGGGACGCCCTGCACGGCCCATTCGAGGCCGGCCTCGACGACCGGGATCTCACGGCCCGAGGGGAGCCGGACGGCCGGACTGCCGCCCGGCCAGACGTGCCAGGAGGCACCCGGCACCGTGCGCACCACGACGGTGCCGAGATAGAGACCGGCGTCGTTGCCGAGCCAGGGAAGCGCCTCGGGGTCGTCGCGCCACAGCGGCAGAAGCTGGTCGAGCGCCACCAACGAGTCCGGGGTGTCGTCCAGTTCGAGGCCGACGGCCGCGGCCTGGGAGCGGAGCAGTTCACACTCCGAGAGCAGTTCGGCCACACCCACGGGGTCGTCCTCGAACGCCTTGGCGAGGGGACGCCCCTGGCGCACCGGATGCCGCTTGAGCAGCTTGTCCAAGAAGGGGATGTTCATGGCCGGCCTCTCCGTGGGACGCGATCGTCGACGCTCCGTGTTCCCGGTATGTGCACAAAATGTAGCTCGCGGCATCTCATCACGGAATGAGGCGAATCGTGACGCCCGGCGAAACACCTCGGGCCGTCACCGGTTCCCGAGCCGCCCAAGAAGAAGGGTGCCCGCGATCGCGGGGTCGAATGCCTGTCCCCCGCCGCGGGCACCCAGGAGCGTGTCCCAGTGCGACAGGCGCTAGACGTCCAGGTCCACCACGACTGGTGCGTGGTCCGAGGCGCCCTTGCCCTTGCGCTCCTCGCGGTCGACGTACGCGTCCTTGACCGCCGTCGAGAACGCCTCGTTGCCGTAGACGAGGTCGATGCGCATGCCGCGGTTCTTCGGGAAGCAGAGCTGACGGTAGTCCCAGTACGTGTACGGGTGTTCGTACTTGAGGGGGCGCGGGACCACGTCCGTCAGGCCCTCCCCGCGCAGGGCGGCCAGCGCGGCACGCTCGGCCGGGGTGACATGGGTCAGTCCCTCGAACGCGGCCACGTCGTACACGTCGTCGTCCGTGGGCGCGACGTTGTAGTCGCCCAACACCGCGAACGGGCGGCTGCCCGCCGCGTCGCCCGCCACGGCCGCTCTCAGGGCCTCGAACCACTGGAGCTTGTACGCGTAGTGCGCGTGCTCCACCTCGCGGCCGTTCGGCACGTACACCGACCAGACGCGGACCGGACCGCAAGTCGCGGAGACGGCCCGGGGTTCCTCCGCGCCCTCGTACTCGGGACCGCCCGGCAGACCCTTGACCACGTCCTCCAGGCCGACCCGGGAGATCACCGCCACGCCGTTCCACCGTCCCGTGGCGTGCACGGCCGCCTCGTAACCCAGCTCGCGGAGCGGTTCGACGGGGAACTGCTCGGCGGCGACCTTGGCCTCCTGGAGGCACAGCACGTCCGTGCCGCTGCTCTCCAGCCAGGCCAGCAGCCTCGGGAGCCGGGCGGTGATCGAGTTCACGTTCCAGGTGGCGATACGCATGCCTCACAACCTACCGGGCGGGTACGACAACGGGTCCGCCGGAGACACTCCGTGCCGTCCCCTCACCACCGGTACGGCACGCAGCACCACGGGTGCGGGCGCGGCCGGCTCCGGCTCAGACCTCCGCCGACGCTCCCGGTGTCAGCCGCAGATGCTCGGAGCCGCCGAGGGCACCGATCTGACGGTCGTAGATCGGCCGCGCGAGGTCCGTGAGCAGGGCGTCGTGGATGTCGTACGCGCGTTGCGGCTTGACCTCGCGCACGTACTCGATGACCTCGGAGATCTTGTTCCACGGCGCCATCACCGGGAGCATCAGCGTCTCGACAGGCCGGTCGGGGACGGTCAGGGCGTCCCCGGGGTGGAAGACGCGGCCGCCGTCGACGAGATAGCCGACGTTGGTGATCCGCGGGATGTCCGGATGGATCACCGCGTGCAGTTCGCCGTGCACCTGGACGTCGAAACCGGCGGCGCTGAAGGTGTCGCCGTGACCCACGGTGTGCACCCGGCCGGGGAAGGCGGCGGAGACCTTCTCCGCCACCGACCGCAGGGTCCAGATCTCGGCCGCCGGGTTGGCCTCCATGGCCGCGCGGAGCCGCTCCTCGTCGAAGTGGTCCGGGTGCTCGTGGGTGACGAGGAGGACGTCCGCGCCCACGGCGGCGTCCTCCTCGCTGAAACCCCCGGGGTCGATGACGAGCGTCCGCCCGTCCTTCTCGAGACGGACGCAGGAGTGCGACTTCTTCGTGAGCTTCATGAGTCCATCCTGCCCCCGCACCCGGCCCGGGGGTCACTCCTGTGGACGAGTCCGGCGGACGGCTCCGCCCGTTCACTCCTGGGGGGTCGTCTCCTCACGGATGATCTTCTGGGCCACCCGGAAGGCGCTGTTCGCCGCCGGCACACCGCAGTACACGGCCGTCTGGAGCAGCACCTCCTTGATCTCCACCGGGGTGAGACCGTTGCGCAGGGCGGCGCGGGTGTGGACGGCGAGCTCGTCGAGGTGGCCGCCCGCGACCAGCGCGGTCAGCGTCACACAACTGCGCGAGCGCCGGTCGAGTCCGGGCCGGTCCCAGATCTCGCCCCACGCGTAGCGGGTGATGAACTCCTGGAAGTCCCCGGAGAACTCGTCCGCCGAGGTCAGCGCCCCGTCGACATGAGCGTCCCCGAGCACGTCGCGGCGCACCTTGATCCCGATGTCGTACGGATCCCGCCGTCCCTCGGGCTCGGGCGCGACGGGGGCCGGGGCGATCTCGGCGAAGGGCGCGACCGGCGGCGGGGCGGCCTGCACGGGGTACGCCTGCGCGACCTGGACCGCCATCTGACCGGTGGACGAGTCGAAGGCGGGCAGCCAGGCGCTGGAGAAGTGCCGTACGAGAAGATCCGTCACGGCGGCGGGCTGCTCCACGGGAACCAGGTGCGAGGCACCGGGGACGACCGCGAGCCGGGCGTCCGGTATCCCGGCGACCAGCGTGCGCGCCTCCGCGGGCCCGGTGACCTCGTCGTCGGAGCCGGCCAGGACGAGGGTGGGAACGCCCACCATGCCCAGCTCGCCCCGCACGTCGAAGGCGGCGAGCGCCTCGCAGGCCGCGATGTAGCAGCCGGGGTCGGTGGTGCGGACCATCTGCACGGCCCACTCGGTGATCGCGGGCTGGGCCGCGGCGAAACCGCTCGTGAACCAGCGTTCGGGCGAGGTACGGGCGATCGGGTCCAGGCCGTTCGACCTCACGATCACCCCACGCTGCCGGAACTCGTCGGCCGTGCCGAAGCGGGGCGAGGCGGCGATCAGCGCCAGGGACGCCACCCGCTCGGGGCAGCGCAGCGCCAGTTCGAGCCCGATGGCCCCGCCGAACGCGCAGCCCGCGTATCCGAAGCGCTGGATGCCCAGCCGGTCGAGGGTCGCCAGCAGCCGTCCGGCGAGTTCGGCGACCGATCCGGCCGGATAGGCGGGTGCTCCGCCGTGTCCCGGGAGATCGAAACGGAAGATCCGCCAGCTCTTCGAGAGCTCGGGAATCTGCCGGTCCCACATGTGCCAGGTGGTGCCGAGCGAGGGTCCGAGTATGAGGACCGGAGCGTCTTCCGGGCCGTCGAGGCGGTATTGCAGGGTATTCGTCGGTGTCTCACTCACGCCCTGCACGCTCTCACATCACACGAATTTTCACGTGATCGGGCCTGAATCCCGTACGAGCTGTCCCCCTATGGGGTGGCGCCGTAAGGGTCCTCCGGCGCGGCTTCACGTATATGTTCGTCGGACCTCGATGCCCAAAGCACACCAGAGCTCCCGCTCCACGTCCGTCGGCGGGACGTGCGCCGCGAGACGCTCCGGGTGGCCGGCCGGTGGCCGGCGGCTCGTGTCCGGCGTCCGGTCCGGCTCCTCCCGGTGGACGGAGGGCTCGGGCAGCGGGCATCCCGACAGCATGGAGCCGACCGCCAGCAGACCGGAGGTCCACCGGGCGAACACGTCGGCCCATCGGCGTACACGGCGTATGTCGGTCATCTCCGTGCCGCTCCTTCGTCGAGGGCGTCCACCGCACTGTGGGAACGGAGGCTATCCCGTTTCTCCCGGACTTCGGGGATCGGATCCCTTCGGCGGGACTGCCGGACCGGGTCGGGGACGGGCAGTGCGGCGAGGAGTCCCCGGGTGTAGTCGTCCTGCGGACTGCCCAGTACCTCGGCCGTCGGACCGTACGCGGCGACCCGGCCGCGGTGCAGGACCACGACACGGTCGGCGACCTGCTCGACGACCGCGAGATCATGGCTGATGAACAGCGCGGCGAAGCCCAGTTCCCGCTGGAGTTCGGCGAACAGGCCGAGCACCTTCGCCTGGACGGACACGTCGAGGGCCGAGGTGGGCTCGTCCGCGATGAGCAGCCGGGGCCGCAGGGCGAGCGCACGGGCCAGTGCGGCACGCTGCCGCTGGCCACCGCTGAGCTCGTGGGGGTAGCGGTCCGCGTAGGCGCGCGGCAGGTGCACCGACTCCAGCAACGCCTCGGCCTCGGCACGGATCGCCGCGGCCGTCAGTTCGCGCCGGTGGACGACCAGAGGTTCGGCGACGCTGTCGCCGACCGTCAGCAGCGGATTGAAGCTGGCAGCGGGATCCTGGAACACGTAGCCGATGTGGCCGGCCCGGTCGCGCGGGCGTCGCCGGGTCGTCAAGGGCTCGCCGAACACGTCGAGTTCGCCGCCGGTCACGGCCGTCAGACCGGCGACCGCCCGGCCGATGGTGGTCTTGCCGCTGCCGCTCTCCCCCACCAGCCCGAGCACGTCACCCGGTCCGATCTCGAAACTCACTCCGTCGACCGCCCTGAAGCCCTTCCTCCTGAGCCGTCCCGGGTACTCCACGACCAGCCCGGCGGCCCGCACGACCGGCGGACCGGTCCGCGCGGCGGAGGCCGGTGCGCGTCCTCCTTGCCAGCCGAAGACCGGAACGGCGGCCAGCAGCTCCCGGGTGTAAGCGTGGCCGGGCGTCGCGAACAGCGCGCGGACCGGCGCCTGTTCCACCACCTCGCCCTCACGCATCACCACCACCCGGTCCGCCATGTCGGCGACCACGCCCATGTTGTGGGTGATGAGCAGCACCGCGGTACCGAAGTCGGTACGGCACCGGTGCAGGAGCTCCAGGATCTCCGCCTGGACGGTGACGTCCAGCGCGGTGGTGGGCTCGTCGGCCACGATGAGCCTGGTGCCGAGGGCGAGGGCCATGGCGATGACGGCCCGTTGCTTCTGACCGCCGGACAATTGGTGCGGGTAGTGGTCCACGCGTGTGGCCGGGTCCGGGATGCCGACCTTGTCGAGCCAGTCGACGGCCATGGCACGCCGTTCGGCCCTGCCGCCGCCGCGTCCGTGGGCCCGCAGGCCCTCGGTGAGCTGCCAGCCGATGGTGAAGACCGGGTTCAGGGCCGTGGACGGCTCCTGGAACACCATCGCGGCGTGGGTGCCGCGCAGTTCGCGCAGACGGGCCGGGGACGCGGTGAGTACGTCCTCGGCCGGGTCGACGGTGCCGTCGCCGAGCAGCACCCGGCCGCGGGCCGTCGCGGTGGCGGGCAGCAGGCCGAGGACCGCCCTGGCGGTCACGGTCTTGCCGCTGCCGCTCTCGCCGACCAGGGCCAGCGTCTCTCCCGGAGCGACGGCCAGGTTCACTCCCTTCACCGCGGGGGCCGGACCGGCGTCGGTCGCGAAGGTGACCCGAAGGTCCTCGATGCGCAGCAGGTCAGTCATCGTCCGTGCCTCCGTCCGTCGTCGTGGGTGCCGCCGCCGCGGCCCGCCGCCGGAGCCGGGGGTCGGCCAGATCGGTGAGGCTCTCGCCGAGGAGGGTGGTGCCGAGCACCGTGAGCACGATGGCCAGACCGGGCGGGACCGCGGTCCACCACAGACCCGAAGTGACGTCGGCGACCGAGCGGTTGAGGTCGTATCCCCACTCCGCCGCCGAGTTGGGCTCGATGCCGAAGCCGAGGAAGCCGAGCCCGGCGAGGGTGAGGATGGCCTCGGAAGCGTTGATGGTGAAGATCAGCGGGAGGGTGCGGACCGAATTGCGCAGCACGTGCCGGAACATGATCCGGCGGGTTCCGGTGCCGATCACCCGGGCCGCGTCCACGAACGGCTCCGCCTTCACCCGGATCACCTCGGCCCGTACGACACGGAAGTACTGCGGGACGAAGGCCACGGCCACCGAGCAGGCGGCCGCGCCGAGACCGCTGGCAAGGCTCGACCTGCCGCCGCTGATCACGATCGACATGACGATGGCGAGCAGCAGCGGCGGGAACGCGTAGAGCGCGTCGGCCAGCCCGACCAGCGACCGGTCCAGCCTGCCGCCGAGATATCCGGAGACCAGGCCCAGGACCGTGCCCGGCACCACCGACAGCAGCAGTGCCGCGAGAATGATCTCCAGCGCGGTCCTGGCACCCCACACCGTGCGGGACAGGACGTCGTACCCCGCGATGGTGGTGCCCAGCGGATGGGCTCCGCTCGGGTGCTGCTGTGATCCGAACAGACCTGATTCGTCCTGGAGTTGGGCGTAGTCGTGCGGGGCGAGCAGCGGGCCGAGGAGCGCCGCGAGGACGAAGAGCGCCGTGAGGACCGCGCCGGTGAGCAGCATGGCGCGCTGCACCGCGCCGCCGGTCCGCAGCCGCACGCGCAGGCGCTCCGGGAGCCGGGTCCGCCGGCGGAGGAGAAGCTGGGCCACGGCTCAGTACCTCACTCGGGGATCGATGAGGGCCGCGAGGATGTCGACGAGGAAGTTCGTCACCGCCACGACGACGGCGAACAGGGCCACGATGCCCTGCACGGCCGGGAAGTCGCGCACCGTCAGATAGTGGGCGAGCTCGTAGCCGAGCCCCTTCCACTCGAAGGTGGTCTCGGTGAGCACCGCTCCGCCGAGCAGTCCGGCGACCTGGAGTCCGAGGACGGTGACGACGGGGATCAGGGCGGGCCGGGCCGCGTGCCGGGTGACCAGACGGAGGGGTGCCACGCCCCGGGACCTGGCGGCCTCCACGTAGTCGGCGGAGAGGGTGCCGATCAGGTTGGTGCGGACCAGTCGCAGGATGATGCCGGCGACGAGCAGACCCAGCGCCAGGGCGGGCAGTACGGCGTGCTTCAGGACGTCCACGACAGCCGCCCCGTCGCCGCTTCGCAGGGCGTCGACGAGGTAGAGGCCCGTCGTGCTGGACTGGTCCTGGAGGAAGAGCTGGACGTCGGTGCTCGCCCGGCCGGACGCGGGGAGCCAGCCGAGCCGGATCGCGAAGACGAGCTTCAGCAGCAGTCCCACGAAGAACACGGGGGTGGCGTAGGTGAGGACGGCGAACAGCCGCAGCGCCGCGTCGGGCGCGCGGTCCCGGTGCGCGGCCGCCACCACGCCGAGGGGGACGCCGGCCAAGAGGGCCACGACGATTGCGTTGAAGGCGAGTTCGGCGGTGGCGGCGCCGTAGGTGCCCAGGACGTGGGTCACCGGCTGGTTGTCGGTGACGGTGTGGCCGAAGTCGCCGGTGGCCAGGGACCTGAGGTAGTCGAGGTACTGGGTGAGCAACGGCCGGTCGTAGCCCGCCTGGTGCAGCTTGGCCTGGAGCTGGTCCGGGGTGAGCCGGTCGCCGAAGGCGGCGCTGATCGGGTCTCCGGTGGCACGCATCAGGAAGAAGACCAGGCTGACGAGGACGAGCACGGTGGGGATGATGAGGAGGAAGCGGATCACCAGGTAGCGGGTGAGTCCGTACCCCGCGGCGCCGCCGGCCGGAGCGGCGGCGCCGGGGAGGTCCTGGGTCAGGGTGCTCACTTCGTCGCGAGTCCGGCCCAGCGGAACTGGTACGCGCTGCTCAGCTCGTCGGGCACACCGCTGACGTCGGTACGGGTGACGATCGCGGTGGACCCCTGGAGCAGCGGCAGCAGCGGCACCGAGGCGGCGGCCTTGTCCTGCGCCTGCTTGAGCAGTCCGGCGCGCTCGGCGGTGTCGGTCTCCGTCTCCTCCTTCTTGATCAGCTCACGGACGGCGGGGTCGGAGTAGTCGTTGGCGACCCAGCTGTTGGCCGAGTAGAAGGGCGAGAGGTAGTTGTCGGCGTCCAGGTAGTCGGCGTACCAGCCCAGTTGGTAGAGCGGGTACAGGTGCTTGACGCGGTCCTTGCCGTACTGGGTCCACTCGGTGGACTGGAGATTCACCTTGAACAGTCCGGTGGCCTCGAGCTGCGTCTTGACCAGCGCGTACTCGTCGGCCGAGGAGGAACCGTAGTGGTCGCTGTTGTACTGGAGGCTGAGGGTGACCGGGGTGGTCACCTTCGCCGCCTTGAGACGCGCGGCGGCGGCCGCCTTGTCGGGGCCGCCCTTCTTGTCACCGTAGAGCGACTTGAAGGAGGCGGTGGCGCCGGTGAGTCCGTCGGGCACGGAGCTGTACAACGGCTGGTAGCTGTTCTTGTAGACCTGCTGGGCGAGTTGGGCCCGGTCGACGGAGTCCGCGACGGCCTGCCGTACGGCCAGCGCCTTGGCCTTGTCGGGCTTCTTGGTCCTGGTGCCGTAGGGCTGGGTCCGGAAGTCGAAGACGATGTAGCGGATGCCGTTGCCCGAACCGGTGTGGACCTTGATGTCCTTCTTCTTGGACAGGTCGTCGAGGTCGGCGGTGGTGAGCGTGCGGTAGACGGCGTCGACGGTGCCCTGCTGGACGTCGAGCTTGAGGTTGCTCGCGTCGGTGTAGTACTTCAACTGGACGTTCTTGGTCTTCGCGGCGCCCAGACCACCGCCGTAGGCGCTGTTCGCGGTGAAGGACACCAGCGAGTTCTTGTCGTAACTGCGCACGCCGTACGGGCCGTTCCACGGCCTGCCCGCGACGACCGACTTGTCGTCCAGGATCTTGTCCGCGGGGAAGACCTGTTCGTCGACGACATAGCCGGCGGCGGTGGACAGAACCTGCGGGAACAGCGTGTCGTTGGCCGACTTGAGGGTGAAGACGATTTTGGTGGGCGCCGGGGCGGCGACGGAGTCGAGGTCGTACAGGAGGGACGAGGGACCGTTCTCGTCGGCGATCCTCAGGGTGCGGTCGAAGCTGAACTTGACGTCGGAAGACGTGAGTTCGTGGCCGTTGGCGAACTTCAGGCCCTTCTTCAGCGTGACCGTGTACTCCTTGGGCCCGGTCAGCTCGATCCCGGTGGCCAGGTCCGGGGAGACCTCCGTGTCGCCGTTCCTCACGCTGAGCAGGGTCGCGAAGACCTCGCTCTCGATGGTGCCGGAGCCAGCGTCCCAGGAGCCCGCCGGGTCGAGGGCGGTCACCTGGTCCGTCGTGCCGACGGTGATCCCCGTTTCCGTGGAGCCGGTGGAGGTCTTGCTGCTCGTGCAGCCGGTCAGGGCCACCAGGAGCGCCGTGCCGAGGGACATCGCGCCGAGGGACCGGAAGGGTCTGGTGGTGTTGTGCTCTGCCATGGCTGGTCTCTGCTTCCGCATGGTGGGGTGCACGAAGGGGCTTCGGCAGGCGGGGCATGCCGAGCGCGCGCTGTCGTGTGAAGGAGGGTGAGGAGTGGGTGCGGGTCAGCCGTGACAGAGACAGCTGCAGACCAGCAGCAGATCCACGTGGCGTCGGGAGCACAGCACAAGGCCCGTTGGCACACTGTCCTCCCGGGAATGTCGTCGGCCCTCGGACCGGTGGGAACGCACTTGCAGAACAGGAAGATCCGCCGAGCCTTCACCTGGGGCACCCCACTGCGTCGAGGGTTGCCGTCCGGCCAGCCAGGGCTTGATCACCGGAACTCGTAGCTCGCGCTCACCGTAGATTCCCGGTTCTCCCGGCGTCAAGAGCTTCCCGAGCGGACGACGGACGATGTCCGGACGAACCCGAGAGAACGACACGCTTTCCGCGCGACAAGCAATGTGATTGCAATCTGACGAGTCATCAGATTGCAATCATATTGCACGGGCCCGGACCTTCGGACGGAAGCGTAGGCTGCGGCCGGAAAAGCGCGATAAGCAACTGCCCACCATTGGTGAGTGGTTGCTAGGGTTGGGCCATGCAGATAGGCGTCAACGTCCCCAATTTCGGACCCGGCACCGACCCGGAAACTCTTTCCCGTTGGGCCAAGACGGTGGAAGGCCTCGGCTTCGACCTCTTGATGGTCTCCGACCACGTGGCCATCACATCGGATGTCGCGAAACAGTATCCCGCCCCGTTCTACGATCCTTTCACGACGCTCTCCTGGCTGGCCGGTTTAACGACCCGGGTAAAGCTGGGCACCACGGTTCTCATCGCGCCCTACCGGCATCCCCTGCTGGTCGCGAGAATGGCGGCCAACCTGGATCAGATCTCCGGCGGCCGGCTGATCCTCGGTGTCGGTGTCGGCTGGGCCCGGGAGGAATTCAAGGCGCTCGGCGTTCCCTTCGAGCGGCGTGGCGCGCTGACCGACGAATTGCTTGAGACCCTGCGAACCGTGTGGGCCGACGAGGCCGATTACCGGAGCGGGCGGATCCCCGTCTGGATCGGCGGCAACAGCGACGCGGGACTGCGCCGGGCGGCCCGCCTCGGCCTGCCGTGGCATCCGCTCCGGTTCACCATGCCGTGGTTCCGTGACGCGCTGGACCGTCTGAAGGACATCGCCGCCGAACTCGGGCAGCCCGTACCCGGTCTGGCGCCGCGCATCGTTCTCCGGCTCACGCAGAAGCCGGTCGACCATCCGGACCGCCGGGCCGGCGAAGGCACCATCGAGCAGATCCTCGACGACATCGAGCAGTTGCGCCTCGCCGGTGCCGGCACGGTGGTCCTCGACCCCTACAACGGCGACCCGGACGAGACCCTCAGGCCCGAGGTGGCGTGGCAGGCGCTGGCCACCGTGGCCGCGAACCTGCCATAGCCCCGCACTTCCACACCCCGCACCCCGCACTCACGCCCACGCCCACGCCCACAGAGAGGGAGCCACGGTGGCCCCCAACACCCACGACACTCACCACGGCGACAGTCCCGACGCCGGTGACACCGGCCGGTCCTCCGCCGTCAACGCGGCCGACCTGGTCCATCTCCGCCGCTGCCTGGAACTGGCGGCCGAGGCCGTCGACGCCGGCGACTGGCCGTTCGGCTCCCTGCTGGCCGACGCGGACGGCAAGGTCCTGGCCGAGGACCGCAACCGCGAGTCCAGCACCGGGGACCCGACCCGGCATCCGGAGTTCGAACTCGCCCGCTGGGCCGCGGCCAACCTGAGCCCCGAGGAACGGGCCGCGGCGACCGTGTACACCTCGGGAGAGCACTGCCCGATGTGCGCGGCCGCGCACGGCTGGGTCGGACTGGGCCGCATCGTGTACGCGAGCTCGTCCCAGCAGGCCCGGGACTGGAAGGCCGAGTGGGGCGTGCCCATCACCTCGCCCCTGAGCCCGTTGTCCATCCGGGACGTCGTACCCGGCCTGGAGACCGCCGGCCCGGTCCCCGAACTGGCCCAGCAGGTGAAGGAGTTGAACCTGCGCTTCCGGACCGGTATCGCCGCGGCCGGCTGACA
Organism: Streptomyces sp. NPDC059371; assembly: GCF_042751995.1. Taxonomy (NCBI): domain Bacteria; kingdom Bacillati; phylum Actinomycetota; class Actinomycetes; order Kitasatosporales; family Streptomycetaceae; genus Streptomyces; species Streptomyces sp. NPDC059371. Next base: position 26,978 of record NZ_JBHYXD010000046.1, read on the forward strand.
GCACCGAAGTCGCTCGGGTGACAGCACCCGAGGCGCGCTCGGGCCCGGCGGCGAGACCCCCCCCGCGGCGCCCGCGAGGTGGGACAGGGGGGCGGGGGCCAACCCAGACAGGGGGGAGAGGTG
>NZ_JBHYXD010000046.1:27110-65602 GCF_042751995.1 Streptomyces sp. NPDC059371
TCTCGGCCCAGCAGCCCCGTGACGGGCAGGCCGCGATCCCAGAGCCCATCCCCTCGCCCCTCCCCCCCCTGCGCATCCCGGCCCGCGGACCCGGCACCCCCCCCCCGGGCCCGTTCCTGTGCGGACGAGTGCGCGGATCAGACCATGAACTGGTCGTACTTGGCCATGTGTTCCTGCAATTCCTCCAGGCTCGGGTTGCGCCCGTTGGCCGTGAGACGTCCCAGGCCGCGGAAGTAGTCCTCGCGGTCGTAGATCGGATAGAACATGATCAGCAGGGTGGCGTCCTCCTTGCCCCGGTTCGTGAAACCGTGCGGCTCACCCTTGGGTACGTAGGCGAACGCGCCCGGTTCGCCCACGACCTTCCGGTCGCCGATGGTGAACTCGATCTCACCGCGCACCACGTAGAACATCTCCGTGGACTTCTTGTGCACATGCGGACTGGCGCCACTGGCTTCGGGAGCCATGTGGTGCTCGAAGAATCCGAACTCCCCGTCGGAGTCCGGTGTGGTGAGCTTCAGGTACGTCCTTTTCGTGTCCCGGATGTCGACGAACTCTCCCCCGCCCGGCGGCACATACAGCGGAACAGACATTTCTCTCCCTGGATATTGTCGATACAGGTGTTGTCGATACAGGTGTTGTCGATGCAGGTGTTGCGGAACACCGGCCCTTACGACCGGCTCGTACGACCGCCCGTCCACCGGGTCGGCCCGCGCGGAGGGTCAGGTGGCCTCGGCGAGGCTCGGATCCTGCTGCGGCCGTTTCGCCGCCTGTGTCTGCGCCCACCGGCCGATCGCGGGAGCCGCGAGGCCGCTCGCGGCGAACAGCGCGGCCAGCGCGACCCATCCCGCGGCGCCGACCGTGACGATCAGGCTCACCAGGATCGGTGCCGCGATCTGCTGCACCGCCACACCGAGCCAGAAGACCGAGAGGTAGACGCCTTCCTGGCCGGGTGCCGCGAGCAGGTACGAGCCGCCCCAGCCTCCGGCGGACTGCCACAACTCGCCTCCCGTCAGCGCGATCATGGCCAGCAGCAGCGCGCCGACAGCGAGCACGACCGGCAGCCTCGGTGCCGTGACGAGCAGCAGACAGCAGGCCGCGAGGGAGACGCCGGCGCGCACCAGGGCCCGCGCCGCACCCGGGATGTCGTCGGTCCCCCGGCTCGCCCGCACCTGCAGGAGCACCGCGAGCACGGTGTTGACCGCGACGAGCGGGGAGATCAGCGCGGCCGAGACATCGGTGTGTCCCACGATCCACAGCGGTATGCCGATGCTCAGCAGAGTCATGTGCATGGTGAGGATCGCGTTGATCCCGGCGAACGAGAGGAACGATCCGTCGCGCAGCACACTGACCGAGAACCTCCGGCGAAGGTTCGCCGTCGGAGCGTTGAGCAGCGGCAGCCGGGACGCCAGGGTCGCCAGCACCGCGAACGAGGCTGCGTTGAGCAACAGGATCACGGTGTATCCGGCACGGGTGCCGATTAGCAGCCCGACCCCGCCCAACAGGGCGCCCACGGTGAAGCCGACGTTGCGCATCGACCGGAGGATCGCGACGACCTTGACCCGTTCCGTGGTCGGCACAGCCTGCCCGACCAGGGCCTGCTCCATCGGTGCCGCCGCCTTGTCGACGAGGCCGAGCAGGCACACCACGGTCAGGAACTGCCACAGGTTCTGGACGAACGGGTACACCACGAAGCAGGCGGCGCGCCACAGGCTCACCCCGACCAGGACCTTCTTCGGGCCGACGCGGTCGGCCAGGATCCCGATCGGGATCGCCGTGCCCAGGGCGATGGCGGCGGACAGGCCCAGGCCGAAGCCGAGGTTGCGCTCGGACAGGTGGACCGCCCTGGTGATGAACGGGACGGACACGGCCAGGAAGGCGCCGGTCCCCACCGCGTCGATCATCGCCATCACCGCCAGCCGTGTTCCCACCGGGCCGCCCGGCATGGTTCCGCGCAGTCCGCGGACGCGCTGCCACAGAGCAGACATGTGATCCCTCACTGGGTTGCGATACGGACGGCGGCGACGGCGTCCAGGACGTGCCGGAGGGTGGTGTCCGCGTCCGGCCCGGTGGCGATGACGTGCCCGGCGCGGTCCCAGGAGGACGCCCAGGGCCGTACCTCCTGGCCTGTCTCGACGTCCACCTCCACGGCCCGTACGCCGGGCAGCGCCTTGGCCGTGTCCTCCCCGGCGACCTCCGTCACCGTGCCCGGCTCCGCGGCGAGGAAGCGGATCGACGAGGTCCGTCGCGAGGACCGGGGCAGCTCGACGGGGCGACCGGCCAGCAGGTCGATGAGGGTCAGCCTGATCCTGGTGTCGTACGCCAGGTCGATGAGGTCGATCAGATAGTCGCCGGGGCACCGGCCCGCGCACTCGACCAGCGTCGGGCCGGACTCCGTGAGGATCCACTCGGCGTGCAGGATGCCGGTCCCGAATCCGACGGCGGCGACCAGCGCCCTCAGGGCCGTCCCGAACGCGGTCCGCGTCTCCTGGTCGAGAGGTGCGGGCAGCAGATGGCCGAGCTCGACCGGATGCGGGCCCGGGATCACCGTCTTGGCGGTGACGTTCTCGAAGACGATCTCGCCCTCCCGTACCAGCGCCTCGACACTGAACTCGGGTCCTTCCAGGCGCTCTTCGGCCAGGAACCGCCAGTCCAGCGGCCGGTCGGGCACCTGCTCGTACTCGGCCGCCGACGAGGTCCGCTCCCACGCCTCGGCCGCGGTGGTGGCGTCGACCGAGTCCAGCACCTGCACGCCGACGCTCGCCTGCCGGTTCGCCGGCTTGACCACCACCGGCCCGTCCCCGGCGAAGTCGAGGATGTCCCCGGGCCCGTGCACCTCCCGCCAGCGCGGGTTGCGGACACCGCCGGCGGCCGCTGCCTCGCGCAGCCGGATCTTGTCCCGCAGTGCCTGCGCGGCGCTCTCGCCGGCTCCCGGCAGACCGAGCTTGGCGGCCAGCGCGGCCGCGGCCGGCACCGCGTACTCGAGACCCGGGACGACGGCGGCCACCGGCCGCGCGGCCGAGAGGTCGACCGCCAGGTCGAGTGCTTCGGCGGACTGCTGGTAGCTCGCCGGGACGATCCGGTCCAGGCAGTCGAAACCCGCCGCGGCGTCCCGCAGTTCCCGCTTGCGGATGATGTCGGGCTCCTCGATCACCACGACGGACCCGCTGGGGACCCTCCCGTCGATCGCGCGCAGGTAGGCCGCGTTGTAGCCGACGAACAGCACCTGGGCGTCCGTGTCGGGGGCGGTCACGGTGACCTCCTGGTTGTTGGGACGGACCACTGCATGGGACTGCCTTTCTTCCTGGGTGGGGGGATGGACGGGGGCGCTCAGACGGGTGTTCCGAGGACCCCGGTCCGGCCGTCGGCCCGGGTGGGCGTTCCGTCGATGACGGCCTCGATGGCGGCGAGGGCCTCCGCGCAGCGGGCCCGCGCCTCCTCGGGAGTGGCGCCGGAGACGATGACGTGCCCGTGTCTGCTCTTGGAGTCGCGGACCTCCGGCACGGTGTCCCCGGGGTTCAGACGGATGCTCAGCTCGTCGACGTGGCCGAGTCCGCCGACCGTTTCGAGACCGCGGATCTCGTCGACATGGCCGGGCGGGAAGGTGAAGAACCGTACGGTCGCCGTCGCCGTCGCCGTCGGCGGTTCGACGGGTGTGCCCTTCAGAGCGGCGAAGACGGCCTGTTCGACGTCCAGTCCGGTGGCCAGCTCGATGAGTCTCGGTATGCGGTCACCGCCGAGCCGGGCCTGCGACTCGACGATCCGCGGGCCCTCCGGCGTCCAGATCACCTCGGTGTGCGCGGGTCCGAACCGGTATCCGCAGGCCGTGAGGAACTCCTCGGTCAGGTCCTCGACGGCCTGCCGCCGCTCCCGGGACAGCGGCGCCGGGTGGACGTGCCCCACCTCCACGAACAGCGGCGGCGGACCGAGCAGTTTCTCGGTGATGCCCACGACGTGGTGGCGGCCGTCCTGGCTGAGCGTCTCCACGCTGTACTCGGGACCGCGCAGGTATTCCTCGACGAGGAACGGGCCGTCGTAGCCGTACTGGTCGAGGAGTGCGGTCCAGGGCACCTGGTCGGCCGGTTCGCGCCACAGGAAGACGCCTCGGCTGCCGGCGAGCGCGGCCGGTTTGACCACGGCGGGGTAGCCGATCCGCCGCACCGCGTCCGGCACCTCGCGGCGGGTCGGCGCGGACTCGAAGGCCACCGGGGACAGTCCGCGCTCCGCCAGCAGTTCGCGCATGGCGTGCTTGTCGGCGAGAACGCGGATGGCCGCGGCCGGATTGAGTTCGGCACGCAGTTCCTCGGCCACCTCGTAGGCGCTGACCATGGTCTCCTCCCGGCCTATGTGATAGATCAGCGACGCCTCGTGCTCCCGCGCGGCCGTACGGATGGTGTCGCGCAGCAACTCCTCGTCGCGGAAGTCGGCCGTCACGTACAGATCCGCCAGTTCGCGTACGCCGTCGAGGTACTCCGGCGACTCCAGACGCGGGTCCCAGATCGCACCGACCCAGAACCCCGCGGCCTGTGCCTTCCGTACGAACTGGCGGTACGGCATCACCATCAGCAGGCGGGGCCGTTCGTCCGGGGGCCGGCGCGCTGTCATCGGGCACCGCCGCCGCCCGCGGCCCCGGCCGTCGCGGGTTCGGCCGCGCCCAGCAGGCTCAGATACCGCTCGCCCGTGTCGGGCAGCAGGGTCACGATGTGTTTGCCCCGGTACTCCGGACGGGCGGCCACGACGCCGGAGGCGTGAACCACCGCCCCGGCCGAGACACCGACCATGAGGCCCGCGCGCAGGGCGAGCCGCCGGGTGGTGTCCAGCGCGTCGGAGTCGGAGACGGCGATCACCTCGTCGATGAGTTCCCGCTCGGTGGTCGGCGCGACGAAGCCGCCGTTGAACCCCGGGATGCCGTGGGTGCCGGGCTCACCACCGGACAACAGCGGTGAGCCGGCCGGTTCCACCGCAACGATGCGGACGGCGGGGTGCCGCTCTCGGAGGTAGCGTCCCGCGCCGCTGAGCGTGCCGCCGGTGCCGACCCCGCTGACGAGAACGTCGATCCGTCCCTCGGTGTCGGACCAGATCTCCGGGCCGGTCGACTCGTAGTGGGCCCGGGTGTTGTCCGGGTTCTCGTGCTGACGGCAGAACCACGATCCGGGGGTGGCCAGGTGGATCTCCTCGGCCCTGTCCACCGCGGCCTGGTAACCACCGGTGTGTGGTGTGCGCACCACCTCGGCACCGAGCGACAGCAGGATGGAGACGCGTTCCTGGGTCGCGTTGTCCGGCAGCACGATGACACAGCGGTAGCCACGGGCCGCGGCCAGCGCGGCCAGGGAGATCCCGGTGTTGCCCGAGGTCGCCTCGATCACGGTGCCGTCGCCCGGGGTGAGCTGTCCGCGCTCCTCGGCGCCGCGCAGCATCGACAGCGCGGCCCGGTCCTTGCTGCTGGACCACGGGTTGAACAGCTCCAGCTTCGCCAGCACGGTCGCGTCACCGGGTACGCCGTCCAGGATCCGGTCCAGCGGCAGCCTCAACAGGGGTGTACCGCCGATCAGTTCGACGAGCGAGTCCGCGACCGGGCGCCGGACGACCGGCTCGGTGCGGATGCCGATCTCCTTGGCGGCGGCCTCCGCGGTCCGCGCGGCGAGCTGCGCGGTCTCGGCCACCACCAGCACATGACCGGCCCGGTCACCGTTGCGGCGCAGCTCCCGCACCTCGTCGCCCGGCTTCACCTTGAGGACGACCTCCTCCACCCCGGGCAGCGCGGCGGCCCGCTCCTGACCGCCGAGGGACACCACCCGGCCGGGCTGGGCGGTCAGATAGCGGATGGCCGTCCCGGCGACGGGCTGTTCCGGCAGGATCCGGGCCGGCAGTGGCTGGCCCAGGTACTGCCTGGCCACCAGCTCCAGCGAGCGGATACCGAGGGCGCGGTCGACCAGGTAGGTGATCTTGCCGCCCGCCGGGCGCGGGTTGATCTCGATGAGCTTGGGCCCGGAGGGGGTCACCTTGATCTCGACATGGGCCATGCCCAGGTCGAACCCGACCGCGCGCAGCGCGTCCACGGCCAGGTCCGAGCAGGCGCGTACGACCGGATCGGGCAGGCTGGAGGGGAAACTGTGGCCCAGCTCGACGAAGTAGCCGAGACCGCCGACCGACTTGTCGGTCACCCCGAACACCTCGTACCGGTCGCCCTGGGCCAGGACCTCCACGCTGACCTCGGGGCCGCTCACGTACTCCTCGACCATCAGCTCGTGGTAGCGGCTCTGCCCCCGGGTGTTCTCCACCCTCGTACGGATCAGCCGGACGTGCTCGGCGGCCTGTCCCGCGCTCTCCACCAGCCGGACGTCGGCGCTGCTGGTCTCGTCGGCCGGCTTCACCACGACGGGCAGGCCGATCTCCGCCGCGGCCGACTCGGCCTCGGCGGGGGTCCGGACCGTACGGAAGGCCGGCATCGGCACTCCGTGTTCGGCGCAACGCCTGCGCATCAGCGCCTTGTTGCGTGCGACGGCGACCCCGTCGACGCTGACGGTCGGAAGGCCGAGCAGGACCGCCACCTCGGCGGCCACGACGACGTCGTACTCGGCCAGGGTCAGGAACGCGTCGAAGGGGTGCTCGGCTCCGGCCGCGTGCACATGCGGCAGGAGTTCGCCGAGGATGTTCGTCTCGCAGTGGACGATCTCGTCGACGTAGGCGTCGAAGTAGGCCGGGCCGCCGGGTACTTCGAGATAGCGGTCGAGGTCGCGGGTGAAGAAGGTGACACGGCAGTCGAGTTCCTTGATGATCTGCAGGCCCTCGAAGCCGGAACCGGAGAGGTTGCTCTCCAGAACGCCGACATGAATCACGTATGCCTCCGATGGCACGCCGACACACGGTCGGCTGGGATACGACGGACGGGGACGGGCCGGCCCTCACCAGCACCCGGGGGTGGCGAGGGCGCGCAGCAGCCGGCCGGCGTCCTCGCGGTCCTCGGCCGAGGGCCGGATCACGATCTCGGCCGTGGGAGCCATCACGCGGGCGCCGGGCGGCACGTCGGTCAGTACGAGGGAGCCGGCGCCGACCAGCGCGTCGGCGCCGACGGTGACCGGGCCGAGCACGATGGCGCTGGTGCCGAGCACCGCCCGGTCGCCGACGACGGGGTGGCGGCGGGTCCCAGGGTCACGTCGGCCGTCCCGCCACCAGCCGACCGCGCCGAGCGTGACCTGGTGGTAGAGGGTCACGTCGTCACCGATCTCGGCGGTCTCGCCGACCACCACGGCGGCCCCGTGGTCGATGAACACACGGCGGCCGAGGCGCGCACCCGGATGGATCTCGATGCCGCCGGTCACCGCGCGGGCCACGTAGGCCAGGACGCGCGCGATCTGACGGTGTCCACGGATGTACAGGGCATGCGCCAGCCGGTGGGTCCACAGCGCGGGGAGCGCGGGGTGCAGCAACGCCTCCGCACGGGTGCGGATCGACGGGTCTCGCGCGACGATCACGGACAGGTCTTCCCTCGCCCTGGCCATCGTCCTACGCATGCGGTCCTCCGGGTGTCATGGCCTGGTTCCCCATGGCCTGTCGATCGTGGCGGCCGGGCTCAGTAGTTGGGGACCTTGATGAGCTTGCCGGTGCCCCCGGATATCTCCGGGACGTACACCCGCTCGTTCCACACGTCCTGCGCCACCGGTTCGAGGGCGATCGACACGGCGCCCTCGTCGACCGAGAAGGCGGTCCGGACCGCGCTGGTGATCGCTTCGACGAGGGCCGAGATCTGGTGGTCCTCGAGGTTGTTCGGGAAATGCTTGATGTTCACGTGAGGCACGCCGATGACCTTTCTGGTGAGTCGCGTGGACTGGAGGGCGGTGACGAGTTCGTCCATGCCGTCGGCGCGGAGGAGCCCGTAGTGGTCGGCCTCCAGGCGGTTGATCCTGGGGGGCGTCCTCGTCAGCGCATGGCCGCTTTCGAGGAAGGAGTCCTGGTCGCCCCTGGCGGTGAACACGGTGACCGGCGCGGTGACTCTGCGCTCGGCCCGTTCGTGCGGCGCGTACTCGAAGGAGAACGTCCGGCGCACCACATGGACGATTCGGCGCACCAACTCCCTTTCCAGGTAGGTGAATCGACCGCAGACGAACTCGATGAACGACTCCTCGTCCCGGGTCGCGGCCAGACACGCGTCGACCGCGAGCCGTTCGAGGTTTCCGGCGAACACCGAGTAGAGGATCGAGACGAAGGTGGGATCGGTGAAGTCGGCCACGGTCTCCGTGGGCGTCCCTTCACGGGCTTCCACCGGTGGCTTCCCCGGCGCGATGAGGACCACGTCCTCGACCTGTTCGCCCGCGCGCTCCAGTCGGTGGGCCGCCTCGAACGCGAGCCGGGCGCCGAAGGAGTAGCCCCACAGCGTGTACGGACCGGCCGGCTGGACGCGCCGGATGAGTTCGATGTCCCTGACGACCGTCTCGTCGAACGTCGGATAGGCGGTCTCACCCGCGTTGATGCCCTGGGCCTGGACACCGAGGAACGGCCTGTCCTGTTCCAGCCTGCCGGCCAGGAGCCGCAGGCTCATCGGGTAGCCGCCGAGTCCGGGCCAGCAGAAGACGGGCCGGGGGCCGTCCCCACCGCGTAGCCGCACCAGTCTCGACAAGGTGGTCGTGGGCTCACGGTCGACCCGTCGGGCCAGCTCGGCGATGGTCGGGGAGTCGAACAGCACCTGGAGGGGCAGGGAACTGCCCAGCTCCCTGTTGATCCGGCCGACCAGGTCGACCGCTGTCAGCGAGTGGCCTCCGGCTGCGAAGAAGTTGTCCCGGATCGAGACTCTCTCCTGCCGCAGCACCGCGCTCCACAGGGCGCCGATCGCCTGCTCGGTGGGGGTGCGTGGCGGGACGACCGGCGCGTCGGTGTCCTCCATCGCGGCCTCGTCCATGGCCCGCAGGGTCTGGTGATCGATCTTCCCGTTGACGGTCAGCGGGAAGGAGTCCAGCACGGTGACCCTGTTGGGCACCATGTAGGGGGGCAGGGAGGCGGTGAGGTTGTCCTTGACGATCTCGGCCGGTCCGCGCGTGTGGACGGAATCCTCTTTCATGCCCTCGGCGACTCGCTGTTCCTCGCTGACCCGGCCTCCGAGGGCGAAATAGGAGGCCGTGTCCGGTCCGAGGCCCGCGATGGCCGCGATGCGCCGGGCCGAGGGCAGGTCGTTTCCGGTCTCCGAGCTGTAGCCGGACGACATCAGTCCCAGCCCGATGTCGTTCATCTGGAGGCGCTGGAGTTCCCGGCCGAGGTCGACGTAACGCTGCCAGGGTTCGGGCGATCCGCCGATCAGGCTGATCCCGAAACCGGACCGCTCGTAGACCTCCTGGTTGATGGCGATGACGTGCTGCTTGCGCACCAGTTCGTCGGACACCGGCAGCAAGTCGCCGTCCACATAACGATACTGACCGCCTCTCAGCCCCACGACACGGCCGGGATGAGCTTGCACATAGGTGTCCACCGGTCCCGTGACGGCCGGGGCGGTGGCCGGCTCCACCTCGTACGTGGCCAGGTGGTGGTCCTCGGCCGGGCACCGCAGGATCTCCTTGACCGCCACCCCTCCCACGCGGGTGCCGATCCGCAGGCCGTACTCGGGTAACACCTGGTCGAACAGGCCGACGACATGGCCGGCCTCGAACTGCAGGACCTCACGGATGTTGTTGCGGTACACCGGCTCTATGGCCGACCTGCTCCCGATGAGGTGAACCCGCATCCTCGGCTCGCCCGCCGGGGCCGGAGCGATCAACGAGAGTCGATGCGTGACCGGGTTGTAGTAGTGGAAGCCCGGTTCGAGACCCGCGATACCGGAGAGCTCCAGATAGAGCTGGGTGGCGTAGAGCGCGCCGGGCGAGGCGTACCCGTATTTGGGCAGCAGCCGTTCGTCACTGGTGAACTGGCCGAACCAGCGGAGCAGGGTGCCGAGTTCGGTCAGTGTCAACGCGTCCGGGCGCCGGGGTGTCACCGGCCACTCCTGCCGGGGGGCGAGCAGGTCCAGGATGTCCCCCCGGGTGACCTCACCGCCTTCGAAGAACCGGTAGGTCTTGCGGGCGAACACCGCGCGCCGCTGCCGGACCGAGGGCTCGCGTCCCGGAAGATCGACGGTCGGGAGACCGGAATCCTGACGGACTCCCGGGTCGGAGAGCTGAGCCCGCAGTTGCAGCTTGCTCCGCTTCGACTGGTGATGGGCTCCGTGGTTGCCCTGGTCCATCAACGCGGCCTGTTCGGCGTCCAGTTCGATGAACGCGATGAGGTTGGCGCCGAGCCGCGGATCGTCGCGGACCAGGACGGCGGCACGCCTGACCCACTCGTGCGCCTCGACGGCCACCTTGATCTCGTCCAACTCGACCCGGAAGCCCCGCAGTTTCACCTGGCTGTCGACGCGGCCGAGGAACTGCACCGTGCCGTCGTCGTTCCATCGCGCCAGGTCCCCGGTGCGGTAGAGGCGGTCGGACCGGGGGTCCGTGGAGAACGGGTTGGGCAGGAATCTCTCGGCGGTCAGATCGGGGCGGTTCAGATATCCGCGGGCGAGCTGCCGGCCCGCGATGTGGAGTTCGCCGGACTCCCCGCGCCCGACGGGCTGCCGGGTGGGGCCGAGGATGTGGAAACTCAGGTCCCGCACCGGACGGCCGATGGAGATGTGGTCCGGACCGTGCTGCACGGTCGCCCGGTCGACCTTGTGGGCCGACGCGTTGATGGTGCACTCGCTCGGGCCGTAGAGGTTGACCAGCTCGCAGTCCGGCAGGGCGTCGAGGAGTTCGACCGCCAGACTCTTGGTGAGCGCCTCACCACCGCTGAACACCTGGGTGAGCGACGTGCATCCGGACAGCCGTCCTGTGTCGACGAGCGCCCGCAGCAGGGTCGGCACTCCCTGGAGGGTGGTCACCTCGTGCGCCACGATCAGGTCGATGAGCCCGCCCGGGTCGGCGTACCCGCCCGGTTCGCTCATCACCACGCCGCTGCCGCAGGCCGGCGCGAGAATCTCCCACTGCGCCGCGTCGAAACTGAGCGGCGTCTTCTGCAGTACCTTCCGGCTCCGGTCCAGACCCTGTTCGTCGGCGAGCCAGCGCATCTGGCTGACGATGCTGTGGTGCTCGATGCCGATGCCCTTCGGGTTTCCCGTGCTACCCGAGGTGTAGATGACATAGGCGAGATCGTCCGCTCGCGGACGATCGGGGGCGGTCGCCCCGGCGGCCGGCACCTCGGGCCCGGACGCCCGTAAGGTCCGCGCGTCGGCGAGGGTGACGATCTTCGTCCTGGGTGGCGCCATCGCTGCCAGCCGGGACACCAGTGACTCGTCGGCCAGGATGACGTCGGCGGCCGAGTTCTCGATCATGTAGCGCACGCGCTCGTCCGGGTACTCCGGTGACAGCGGCAGATAGGCGGCGCCCGCGTGCAGGACACCCCAGACACTCACCATGAGACCGACGGACGGCTCCATGAAGACGCCGATCTGGTCGTCCCTCGTCACGCCGAGGTGCCGCAGATGGCCGGCCAATTCCTCGCTTCGGTCGCTGAGCTGCTGAAACGTCAGCCGCTCCGAGCCGCAGGAGACGGCGGTCCGGTCGGGCTGGATACGTGTGGACGCGCGTAGCATGTCCAGCAGAGACAATTCCTGAGGCCGCGTTTTTTTCGCCATCATCCTTCGAACCTAGAATTCGTCAAATTCGAGCGCATCGACGTTGGACTTCGTGCCGACGTGGCCGATTCCCGAGGCCCCGGACACGGCCGCCTCCTGTTGCGCGTCACCCCTGAAAAGTGCGGACAGGGCAGAGCGCGACCCGTGGCGGAATTCAATGAAGGTGTGCCTGGCCGGATTCGCGTGACGTCCACGTGAACGGCCGCTGTCCAGCAGGCCGGCTCACGGATTTCTCGCGACTGTACGGTCTCCCGCCGGCGCTCAGGCCGTCCCGGTACATCGACGGCACGCATTCCGCGTTCGCGCGGAGAGTCGCGCGTTCATGCCTTTCACGCCTCCCCCTTCCCCGTAGGTGTTCCGTCGTCGAGCGGCCACGCTTTTCGGCACGGCGCGAGTCACCGGACCGATCTGGCCGGTCCGGTCTTCTCCCGACGACGCTGCGCCGACCAGAACCGGTCAGTCCGTCTCGGCGAGCAATCGGAACGTACACGATGGACATGGCCGGGGCGAAGCATCGAAAACCGACCCCGTCACCCCTTTTGGCCCGCTTGCATCCCTCCGTCTTCAGCCAGATCAGAAAACCCGGAGAGTTACTGGATGCAAAGAGAAGGACGTGGTTTCGGATAATCGCCGGGGCGGCGAGAGCGGGAAGCCGACTTCGGCCGAAACATGGCTGGAGTGATTCCGTTTTCGCTCTCTGCACAGGGAACCCGCATCGGAAGGCGTCGTGACGCCCGTTTCACGGCGGGCGACGACGAACAGACTGACCGGGCGCCTCCCGGCGAGGGGAACACGTCAGCGCGTCTGCGGTAGTGAACGCCCGGCCACGCCGGTCGCGCGGCGGCGAGCGGCCGGCGAATCCAGGGGCCTCCGGAGGAGTTCATGGAGCTGCAATAGAGGGTGCCGGGAAGCAGCTCGTTCATGTCCCCGAGTGGACGGGCCGGGGCGGGCGCGCTCTCCACCGCTCCACGAGAAGACACACGGCCAGGACGGCCGCCGTCACCGGGAAGAGAGCGGACGGCCCGCCGAGGGAGAGCAGGGGCCCGCCCACGAGCGAGCCGGCACCCGTGCCGGCGTCGAAGGCGATGTTCCAGGCGACACCGGCCAGCGCCAGACCGGCGGGCGTATCGCCGGCCGTCTGCATGATCAGCACCAGGGTGGCGCTCTGGGTGGCACCGAAGCCCGCTCCGAACAGGACGGCGCCGGCCAGCAGCACCGCCTGCTGATGGGAGGCCGCGCCCGCGGCCGTGCCGAGCACGGTGGCCGCCACCGCGGGTGCCAATATCCGTCGGCCGCCGTGCCGGTCGATGAACCGCCCGGCGACGAGCCGGAAGAGCACGGTGGACGCCTGCGCGGCGAACAACGCCTCGGGTGCGGCCGAGGTGGTCAGCGGCAGGAACGTGAAGACGACGCCGTACGCCGTGGTGGAGGCGATCTCCACCACCAGGAGACCGGCCATGGGGCGCAGGGACATCGATGTTCCGCGCAGGGTCCGTGCCCGGCCCGCCCGGGGTCCGGCCGCGCGGTCGGGCCCCGGGCCCCGCGGAAGGCCGAGGGAGCCGGCCAGGACCAGCGCGGCGGAGCCCGCCGCGAGAGCGAAGGTGAGCGCGTACGCCTCCTGCCGGGCCAGAGCGATGCCCGCGGGCGCTCCCAGGACGCCGGCGACGCCGACGACAGCGCCGTACCAGCCGATGGCCCGCCCCCGTTCCTCGGACGGAAACAGCTCCGCGGTGAAGGTGACGCCGGCCACGACGAAGATGCCGAAGCCCAGCCCTCGTACGACCGCGAGGCCGGTCAGCGCGGTGAGTGTCGAGACGGCCGGCAGGGCCAGGCAGGGCAGCGCGAGCAGCACACCGCTCAGCGCGAGGGAGAGTCGCCGTCCGAGCCGGGCGAAGAGCACCGGGGTGAAGGGCTGGACGCCCAGGGTGGCCGTCATCAGGACGGCGGTCAGCGATCCGGCGCCCGAGGGTCCCGCGCCGGACCGCACCGCATACGCCGGCATCGCCGAGAGCAGCACGTTGAAACTCGCGAACCCCCCGAACGCGGCGATCAGGGTGCCGCCGACCGCTGCCCGTCGCCGCCGGGGAGACAGGTGCGGACGGCGGTCCGTCGACGCGGCGGACGCATCGGCGGGGGCGGTCATCGTGGCCGTGCGGTGCCCATGACCCGGCCGAGGACCAGCGGCGACACCGGTCCTCGGACCGGTCCGTGGCCGGTCGGCTCGTTCTGGCCGGGGCGGGACACGACGTGCTGGTACGGATCTCGGAAGCCGTGCGGCATCTCCTCGGACACGTGCAGAAGGTACCCCGACCGGCGCGGGAGCCGTGGCCGTTCGGACTTCGCCGCCGAGAGCCGGACACCGTACGGCGAACCGATCGGTGTCAGAGCTCGTCCGGTGCGCCGAGGCCTGTCAGGGCGCCGACCGGGTCGAGGTCCGGGGTGCCACGGGGCCACCAGTCGTCACGGCCCGGCTCCGACTCGTACGCGTACCACAGGCCGTTGCGGCCGAGGCGGAGCTGGGCGTGGCCGCGCGGGTGGGTGAGGTGGTTGCGCCAGGGGCGGAAGGCCGGGAAGTCGGCGGCCATCAGCAGCGGCCGGGCCCGGTCGAACCGGCCCGCCGGGGGGTCCCAGGGCTCTTCGAGCACGGCGAGCGCGTCGAACCCGCCCTGCCGCCAGGCGGCGACCGCCCGAGCCAGCTCGACCGGGGTACGGCCGGCCGCGGCCGCGAGCGAGGAGTAGAGGGTACGGGTGGCGGCCGTGAGCCCCGATCCGGGGCGGGCCGCGGCGACGCGCACCGCGTCCTGCCAGAGCGTCAGTTCCGCGACCGGATCGCGGCCCGAGGTGAGCAGCGCGTGCGCGCGGGCGGCCGCGTCCGTGGCCAACTGGTCCAGCGCGAAGGCGTCCGGGCCGCCCGGTGCTCCCGGGTAGGCCGGCGGCTGCCCGGGATGGGCGGGCGGAGGCAGCGGAGTGGGAAGGGGCGGCAGCACACGCCGGGTGAGGACGTCACGGGCGCGTACGCCGGCCGGCTGTTCCGGTTCCCGTTCCTGGGCGGCGCGGGCCGCGCGCGTGGCGTTGCGGCGGGACAGCGCGTCGAGCAGCTCGCGCTCGCCGCGGCCGCGCAGCAGGAACAGGACGAACGGGTCCTGGTCCAGCAGCCGTGCCGTCTGGTAGCAGAGTGCGGCCGCGTGTTTGCAGGGGTGTCCGAAGTCGGGGCAGCTGCAGTGCGGTTCGAGTTCGCCGGGGCCCGGAAGCAGCTCGACACCACAGTCCGCGAGCGACCTGGGCATCTCCTTGTCGAGCAGTGCCGCGATGTGTCCGGGCCGCTCGGCCGCGGCATCGAGAAAACGGTCCCAGTCGTCGTCCGTCAGGGTCCGCACCCTGACCTGTACGCGGTACGGACGCGGCCGGCTGCCGTGCACATAGGCGAGCACCAGGCCCGGTGTGACCGTGACGGCGTCGACGTGGCCGTGCCCGGCGTACGTCCGCCCGCGTGCCAGCCGCGCCGCGTCCAACGCCCCTTCCTCCAGTGCCGTGACCCAGGCGTCGCCCCACCAGGTCTCGGCGAACCCGCCCGCTCCCTGGACCCGAGCGGGGAAGGCGGGGAAGGTCCGCCGCAGCTCACCGTCGCGGCCCGGGGACGCCATGGAACGAGGGTGCCGCCCGGCGGGGGCTGGGGTCGCCTGTCCGCCGATGGACCGAGCGTGCTCCGGGGCCTCCGGGGACTCGGCACCCGCCCCAGGGGTGAAGAGCTCCGGGACGAGAGAGCCGATCTTGAAGGGCTCGGCAGCCGATGTCTCCCGCTCGGGCACGAGGTCCGTGGAGTCCTCGGGGTGATCTACGTGATCGGGGTGCTCGGGGTACGCGGGGTGTTCGTTGTGCTCGGGGTACGCGGAGTGTTCGGGGCGCTCATTGTGCTCGGGGCGTTCGGGGTGTTCGTTGCGCTCGGGGCGCTCGGGGCGCTCGGGGCGCTCGGGGCGCTCGGGGCGCTCATTGTGCTCGGCGTACGGGGCGCGTGCGGGTCGGCCGGGGTCGCGGTCACGAGTCGTCTCATCGGCGTCGGTGTCCGCGTCGGGACGCGACGGCTGACCCGTCTCGGCGGCCACGTCGGGGGGCAGCCGGAAGGCGTCCGCGAGCAGACCCCGAAGCCGGCGCTGTTGGGACACCCGGTCCGTGTTCACGGGGTGCGCGGGACTCCGTCTTCCACCGGCTCCGGCCGGGGACGTCCTGTCGGCCCGACGCCTCGATCCGGCTCCGTCGCTCCCGCCCCCCGTCGACCGCTCATCGCCGCCGTCCGCCTCCTCGGACCGGAGCCGCCGTGCCTCGTCCCGCGCGGCGCGCAACGCCTCACGGGCGATGTCACCAGGGCGCGCGCCTCCCCCGGCCTCCGCCTCCGAGCGATCCGTCGTGGCCGACTCCGACTCCGACGCTGTCGCCCGTCGCAGGGCCTCGCGGGCCGCGTTGCTCGGCCTCGCCGCCGGGGCGGATGCCCTGGGCGGCAGCTCGGGCGCACCGGACGCGGCGGAAGGGGTCGCCGACACGGACTCCCGGTCACCAGTCACCGCTTCCCGCTCGGCACTCCCACCGGCACCGGCACTCCCACCCGCACCGGCACCCGCACCGGCACCGGCACTCCCACCCGCACCCGCACCCGCACCGGCACCGGCACTCCCACCCGCACCGGCACCGGCACCGGCACCGGCGTGATCGTCGGCCGTCGCTGTCCTCCGGGCGGCGCGCAGGGCCCGGCGGGCCGCGTCGGCGGGGCGTTCACCGGCGACGGGGCTTTGCGGCTCGGCGCCGTCGGCCGGTTCACCGGCTCCGGCCTCGGGCACGGCTCCGGCCTCGGGCACGCGGGGCTCCTCTTCCCCGGTCCCGCTCATGACGGCCTCCGGAGGGAGACGAGGTCGGACAGCTCGCGGTCGGTGAGCTCCGTCAGGGACGCCTCGCCCGAGCCGAGGATCGCGTCGGCGAGGGCCCTCTTCGCTTCGAGCATCTCGGCGATGCGGTCCTCCACCGTGCCCTCGGTGATGAGCCGGTGCACCTGGACGGGCTGGGTCTGGCCGATGCGGTAGGCGCGGTCGGTGGCCTGCTCCTCGACCGCGGGGTTCCACCAGCGGTCGAAGTGGACGACATGGCCCGCGCGGGTGAGGTTCAGACCGGTGCCGGCCGCCTTGAGGGACAGCACCAGGACGGGGGTCGCCCCGCTCTGGAAGCGGTCCACCATGTGTTCGCGGTCGGCGACCGGCGTACCGCCGTGCAGGAGCTCGACCGGGACGGCGCGGGCGGTCAGGTGTGCCGTGATGAGGCGGGCCATGCCCACGTACTGGGTGAAGACGAGTGCCGAGCCGTCCTCGGCGAGCAGGGTGTCCAACAGCTCGTCGAGCAGGGCCAGTTTGCCGGAACGGGGGGAGGTTCCCCGCGCGGCCTCCCGTGCGTCCTCCTTCAGGAACAGCGCCGGGTGGTCGCAGATCTGCTTGAGGGAGGTCAGCAGTTTGAGGACGAGTCCCCGGCGGGCGATGCCGTCGGTGGTCTCGATCGCCAGCAGGGATTCGCGGACCACCGCCTCGTACAGCGAGCCCTGTTCGCGGGTGAGCGGGACGGGGTGGTCCGTCTCCGTCTTCGGCGGGAGTTCGGGGACGATGCCGGGGTCGGACTTCTTGCGGCGGAGCAGGAACGGGCGGATCAGCCGGGCGAGTCGGGCCACGGCCTCCTCGTCCTCGCCGTTCTCCACGGCGCGCGCGTGCCGGGCGCGGAAGGACTTGAGGGGACCGAGCAGCCCCGGGGTCGTCCAGTCCAGCAGGGCCCACAGTTCGGAGAGGTTGTTCTCGACAGGTGTGCCGGTGAGCGCGACGCGCGCGGGGGCCGGGATCGTGCGCAGGGCCTTCGCCGTCGCCGAGTAGGGGTTCTTGACGTGCTGCGCCTCGTCCGCGACGACCATGCCCCAGCGCTGGTCGGCGAGGTGGGCCACGGCCGACCGCATCGTGCCGTACGTGGTGAGCACGAAGCCGCCGTCGAGACCGTCCAGGGTGCGGTCGGGGCCGTGGAACCGGCGCACGGGGACGCCGGGCGCGAAACGGTTGATCTCCCGCTGCCAGTTGCCGAGGAGCGAGGCGGGGCAGATCACCAGCGTCGGCTCGCTGCGGGCCCGCTTCAGGTGGAGCGCGATGAGCGTGACGGTCTTGCCGAGACCCATGTCGTCGGCGAGGCAGCCGCCGAGCCCGAGGGAGGTCATGAGGTCGAGCCAGGCGAGGCCGCGGAGTTGGTAGTCCCGCAGGCGGGCGTCCAGGCCGGGTGGGGGCTCGACGGGGGTCACGCCCGCGGTGAGGCGGTCGCGCAGGGTGGCGAGGGCTCCGACCGGCACCGCCTCGACGGTCTCGCCGTCGACCTCGGCGGTTCCGCTGAGCGCGGCCGACAGGGCGTCCACCGGGTCGAGCAGGCCCAGTTCGCGTTTGCGGGCCTTGCGGACGAGGGCGGGGTCGACCAGGACCCACTGGTCGCGCAACCGGACGACGGGCCGGTGGGCCTCGGCCAGGGCGTCCATCTCGGCCTCGCTGAGCGGATCTCCGCCGAGGGCCAACTGCCAGCGGAACTGGAGGAGTTCCTCGCTCTCGAAGAATCCCGTCCCGTCGGTCGCCGAGCCGGGCGCGGGGCGCACGACCGCGGTGGCGCTCAGGTCGTGCGCCAGGTCCCGGGGCCAGTGCACGGCGACACCGGCGGCGCCGAGCCGGGTCGCGACGACACCGAGCAGATCCGACAGCTCTTCCTCGGAGAGGGCGAGCACGTCCGGCACGTCCTGTTCGGACAGCCGGTCGAGGGGTTGCCAGACGCGGGCGGCGCGCCGGACGGCGAGGGCGGCGTCGACGCGGGCGCGGGGCCCGAACACCGTGTCGGCGTCTCCCGCCCACAGGGCGGCCGCGTCCACGACGAGCGTGGGGTCGGCGAGGCTGTGCACCTGGACGACGGCGGCGCCCGCGCGCCTCGCTCCCTCTCCGTCGTCGAAGAGCTGGTGGGCGGACAGGTCGAGGCGCAGCGAGATCCGTACGCCCGCGTCCATGCCGGCGGCGACCTCGGCGGCCCAGTCGTGGGCGCCGGTCAGCCGCTGCGGCTCGCGGGCCGCGAAGGGTCCGCCGGAGGCGTGGGGCGCGGCGGGGGTGCGGGGCAGGGTGTCGGCGACCGCGTCCAGGAAGGACCGCACCAGGGCTTCCGGCTCGGGCAGCCGCACCGGTCCCCTGCCGGGCAGGGGGACGGCGTGTCCCTCGTACGGAAGGGCCTCGGCGACCGACCTCAGGTGGGCGATGTCCTCCGGGTCCAGGGGGCCCGCGCGCCAGGCGTCGAAGCCGTCGGGGGTGAGCCCCGGCAGCAGGCGTCCGCGGGCGACGAGGCGCAGCGCGTGGAGCGCGGCGGCACCCCAGCAGGCGGTGGCGGGATGGGCCGCGGGGTCGCGCCGGGCGCCGGCCAGCAGGGGGAGGGCTTCGGCGACCGAGAGGGTCACCACGGGGACGGTGCTCCTGCGGACGCCCGAGCCGTGCGGTCGTACGACCGTCAGTTCGGTGTGCTCGGGCGCGGACGCTCGTGTGCCGGGTGCGGGTGCGGTGGCCCCGCCGGGGTGATCCCCGGGCCGCGGGCCGTCCCCGTCGTCCTCGGCGGGCAGGGGTTCCCCCTGTGGGTCCCAGAACGCGACGCGTCCCTCGCGGGGCAGCGGTGCGGGCAGGAAGACGGCGGCGAGCCGCGTGGACGGCGGCCGGTCGGCCGATGGCCGCGCGAGCGCGCGCGGCCGGGCGGCCTCCGTGGACGCGGAGGGTGTCCACGCCGAGGGCGCACCCGCGGAAGGCACCCGCACGGTCATCGCTTCCACTCCGTCCCGCATACGCCCGGTCACCTCCCGCCCTTCGGTCGAATCAGTTGTCTTCGACTCTACGGGCGGGGTCTGACAATCGGCTCCCACGAAGGCGGCGGGCGGCCGCGGCCCTCGTCACCGGGCCCGGCCCGGTGTGGCGGGGCGGGGACGCTACGGAATCGTGCGCGAGACGAGGTAGACCATCGGGTGGTCCGTCTCGGAGCCGTTCACGACGATGTCCTGGGTGGGCGCGGGGTCCTTCTGCTTGTGGACGAGTCCCCACCAGGGGCCGGGGCCGGTGAACTCCCACCCGACGACCTTCTGGTTGCGGTCGCTGATGGTGATGTGGTCCTTCTTCAGGGCGGCACGGGTGGTGCCGATGCCCTTGAGGAACCCGTCGAGCCCCGCCTGGGTGGTGCCGAACTGGACGTACAGCCGGCTGGTCTTCCAGTTGTTCGTCTCGTAGTAGGCGACGTCGGTGGACTTGCCGGGGATGGGCACCTGGTAGAGGCGGCGCTGGACGCGCGAGGGCCAGCCCGAGGTGAGGCCGGTCGCCGAGTACTTCGCCTCCTTGTCCTTGCCGCTGTTGCGGCTCTGGTCGGCGGAGATCACCAGGTAGCCGGCGGGTACGCCGATGAGCAGCACGATGATCAGCAGGGTCAGCGCGCGGCGGCGGAACTTGCGGCGCGGGTCCTCGGGCGGCCGCTGCGGCTCGTCCGGGGAGGTCGCCTGACGAGGGAGCGAGGCGGTCACCGCGACTCCTGCTGCGTCGTGCGGCGGGTCTCGGCGTAGCGCTCGTACCGCTCGTAGCGCTCCACGCGGCGCCGCTTGGCGCGCCGGAAACGGCGGGCGACGAGCCGCGCGAGGTCGGCGGCGCCGACCATGCCGGCCTCGGGGCCGAGCTGGGCGCGCGCGATCCGTGCCTCGGGGCGGTAGCCGCGGCCCGTGAGGTGCCGGCGGAAGGCCTCGCGGGCGGGACCGATCAGCAGGTCGTCGGCCGCGCTCACCCCACCGCCGATGACGAAGCAGGACGGGTCGAGGGCGGCGGCCAGGTTGGCGATGCCGACCCCGAGCCACTGCCCGATGTCCTGGAGGAGCTCGACGCACATGGCGTCGCCCTCGCGGGCCAGCTCGGTGATCATCGGGCCGGTGATGTCGCCGATGTTGCCCTTGACGTGCTCGATGATCCCGAACGCCACCGGGGAGTCGGCCGCCGCGAGCTCGCGGGCCTCGCGCACGAGTGCGTTGCCGGAGCTGTACTGCTCCCAGCAGCCGCGGTTGCCGCACGGGCAGCGATGGCCGCCGGGCACGACCTGCATGTGGCCGAACTCTCCGGCGACCCCGAACTTTCCGCGTTTGACCTGGCCGTCCTCCAGGATCGCGCCCCCGATGCCGGTGCCGAGGGTGATCATCACGAGGTGGTCCTCGCCGCGGCCGGCGCCGAAACGCCACTCGGCCCAGGCGGCGGCGTTGGCGTCGTTGTCGACCAGGACGGGCACGGCGAGCCGTCCGGCGAGGCGGTCGCGCAGCGGCTCGTTGCGCCAGGACAGGTGCGGGGCGAAGAGGATGCGGTTGCGTTCGGCGTCGACCCAGCCGGCCGCCCCGATGCCGACGGCGTGCACGTCGTGCCGGTCGGAGAGGTCCAGCACCAGTTCGACGATGGTGTCCTCGACGACCTTGGGGCTCTTGGACTTGTCCGGCGTCTCGGCGCGGACCTTCTCCAGGATGTTGCCGTCGGCGTCCACCACACCCGCCATCACCTTCGTGCCGCCGATGTCGATGCCGACGGTGGGGACACGGGGTGCCGTCAGATGGGAACGGCGCTCGCGTGTGCCCACGGTCCGCAGGACGGTGGCCCGCGCGGAGCCGATGGGGGTGCCCCCCGCGCGAGCGGAGCCGAGAGCTCGGGGCAGCGCGAGGTCGCGGTAGGTGCTCATCGCGCCGATTCTGCCTTACGCCGCACCGGGGCCGCACCGTGGAAGCGCGGTGTCACATGTGACCTGTGAGCTGTCTGTGGCCTGTTCCGGACGGCCCGCGGGGCCGTCCGGGTCACGGCCCCGCGCCCCTCACAGGGCACGGTTCTCCAGCTCGTGCCGCAGGTCGTCCAGCTCGCTTCCGCCCGCCATCTGGCGCGTCAGCTCGTCCAGGGTGATCCCGTCCCGGGTGTAGCTGCCCGACATGGTGCCGCGCTTCAGCAGGACGAAACGATCACCCACGAGATAGGCGTGATGCGGATTGTGGGTGATGAACACAACACCCAGTCCGGCGTCCCGTGCGGCGGCCACATATTTGAGGACCACGCCGGACTGCTTCACACCGAGAGCGGCGGTGGGCTCGTCGAGTACGAGGACCTTGGCGCCGAAATGGACGGCTCGGGCGATCGCCACGCACTGGCGCTCGCCTCCGGAGAGGGTGCCGATCGGCTGGTCGACGTCCCGGAGGTCGATGCCCATGCGCAGGAGTTCCGCGTGGGTCGTGCGCCGCATGTGGTCGACGTCGAGGTGCTTGAACGGGCCGAAGCCCTTCCGGGGCTCGGAGCCCAGGAAGAAGTTCCGCCAGACCGGCATCAGCGGGACGACGGCGAGGTCCTGGTAGACGGTGGCGATGCCGAGGTCCAGGGCCTCGCGCGGGGACGACAGCCGGGTCTCCTCGCCCTCGACGCGCAGGGTGCCCCCGTCGTGCCGGTGACGACCCGCGATGATCTTGATGAGGGTGGACTTGCCCGCGCCGTTGTCGCCGAGCACACAGGTGATCTCGCTCGCGTGGACCGCCAGCGAGACACCTTCGAGGGCGCGGATGTTGCCGTAGTACTTACTGACGTCGTCGAGCTCGACGAGCGCCGGGCGCCGCGCGGCGGCGGGTTCCTCGGTCATGTTCTCCGTCGTCACTTCGTGGCCTCCGCGCGCTTGCGGACCCAGTGGTTGAGCAGGGTCGCGAGGAGCAGCATCACGCCCAGGAAGAACTTGAACCAGTCCGGGTTCCATTCGGCGAAGACGATGCCCTTGCTGACCATGCCGAAGATCAGCGCGCCCACGGCCGCGCCGATCGCGGAGCCGTAGCCGCCGGTGATCAGACAGCCGCCGATGACGGCCGCGATGATGTAGATCAGCTCGTTGCCGACGCCCTCGCCGGACTGCACGACGTCGAACGAGAACAGCAGATGCTGCCCCGAGATCCAGGCGCCGAAGGCGACGCCCATGTAGAGGCCGATCTTGGTCTTGTCGACCGGGACGCCGACCGCGCGGGCCGCCTCCTCGCCGCCGCCGACTGCGTAGATCCAGTTGCCGACGCGGGTGCGCAGCAGGATCCAGGTGGCGACGGCGACGAGGGCCAGCCACCACAGGATGGTGATCTTGAAGTCGACACCGCCGATGGTGATCGTCGAGGCGAAGACGTCCTTGGCGGAGGAGAAGCCCTGCATGTCGGAGATCGACTTGGTGGAGACCGTGCCGCTGATCAGCTTGGTGAAGCCGAGGTTCATGCCGGTCAGCATCAGGAAGGTGCCGAGCGTGATGATGAAGCTCGGCGGGTCGGTGCGAGTCAGCATGACGCCGTTGAACACGCCGATCGCGAGGGTGGCGAGGAGCGAGACGAACACACCGACCCAGACGTTCGCCGTCATCTGGTAGCTGAACATCGACGAGATCAGCGCGGAGCTGGTGACCATGACGCCCGCGGAGAGGTCGAACTCGCCGCCGATCATCAGCAGCGCGACCGGGACGGCCATGATGCCGATGGTCGACGCCGCGTACAGGACGGTGCTGAGGCTCGCGGCGCGTACGAAACTGTCCGCGAAGAGCGCGAAGAACAGGAACACGGCGAAAGCGCCGACCACCGAGCCGAGCTCGGGACGGCTCAGCAGCTTGCGCAGGGGCGAGGTCTTCAGGAGGCGTTCGTCGGTCTCGGGGCCGGGCGCCGGCGCGGGTGCCGTGGCGGTCATCGGGTCCCCCGATCCGCGTACTGCTCCAGCTCGGAGGCCTGGTCCTTGGTGATGATCTGCGGACCGGTGAGGACGGGCTTGCCGCCGCCGAGGACGTCCGCGTTGTACTTGTAGAGCCAGAGCAGGTCCACGGCCTCGTAGCCCTGGAGCCAGGGCTGCTGGTCGACGGCGAAGCCGAGGGTGCCGTTCTTCAGCTCGGCGGCGACCTTGGCGTTCAGGTCGAAGGTGTCGATCTCGGCCTTGCTGCCCGCGTCGTCCCTGGCCTTGACGGCGGTGTCCGCGAAGGGGGCGCCGAGCGTGACGACCGAGTCGATCGACCGGTCGGCCTGGAGCTTGGCGCCGATCGAGGACTGGACGTCGGGCATGTTGGTCCCGGTGACGTAGAGGTTCTCGACGGTCCCGTCGAAGGTCTTCCCGATACCCGCGCAGCGCTGCTCGTGGCCGACGTTGCCCTGCTCGTGCAGGACGCACAGGGCCTTCTTCCGGCCCCGCTTGTTCAGTTCCTCGCCGACGGCCTCTCCGGCGATCGTCTCGTCCTGGCCGATGTGGGTGAGCGCGCCGAAGGCCTTCGACTCCTCGGAGCCGGAGTTCACCGTGATCACCGGGATGCCGGCCTTGCGGGCGCGGGCGACGGCGGCCTTCATGGCGTCGGGCTTGGCCAGCGTGACGATGATGCCGTCGACCTTCTTGTCCACGGCGGCGTCCACGAGCTGCGCCTGCTGCTGGGCCTCGTCGTCGTGGGAGTACAGGAAGTTGATGTTGTCCTTGACGGCGGCCTGCTTGGCGCCGTTCTGGACGATGTCCCAGAAGGTGTCGCCGTCGCCCGAGTGGGTGATCATCGCGAAGGTCCACCGGGGCGTGTTCACCGCGGCCCTGCCCTGGGCCGCGGCCGCCTTGCGGGCATCCTCGGCTCGTTTCCCCCCGGTGCTGCTGCATCCCGCGAGGGACAGTGTCAGTGCCCCCGCCAGCGCGATGCCCACCCAGGTCCGTGTCCGTGCCACGAGGCCGTGCCCTTCTTGCCGTGCTCTTGTGCCGGGCCGTGAGGACCGGCCCGGGGGCCCTCCGGCGGGCCCTTGAGGACCGGAGTCGTACCGGCCCAAACGGCCAAGTATCGATCATTGGGATCATCCGCCCAAATCACGGTTCCCGCGCGCGCGGAGCGACGGCCTCCCCGTCCGCCGTACGGAAGGCCGTCGCGTCGAGGCTGTTCAGGGAGCCGGAAGGCGCGTCAGGGCCGTACGAGGAGCTGGAACTCGAAGGAGTAGCGCGAGGCGCGGTAGATGTGGGAGCCGAACTCGACGGCGCGGCCGGTGTCGTCGAACGTGGTGCGCTGCATGGTGAGGACGGGGGCTCCGGCCGGCTCGCCGAGCCGCTCGCCCTCGTCCGCGCTGGCCGCGCGGGCCCCGACGGACTGGCGGGCGCTGTGGAGGGTGATGCCGGCCCCGCGCATCAGCCGGTACAGGCCGGTGGCCTCCATCCGGTCGCTGTCGAGCTCCAGCAGCTCGGGGGGCAGGAAGTTGCAGAGGTACGCCATCGGCTCACCGTGCGCGAGACGCAGCCGTTCGACACGGTGGACCTCGCTGCCCTCGGGCACCCCGAGGGCGGCCGCGACCTCGGTGGACGCCGGTTCGACGGCGTTGACGACCACCTGGGTGGCGGGGCGCTGGCCGGCCGACTCCAGGTCGTCGTAGAGGCTGCTGAGTTCGAGGGGGCGCTTGACCTGGCTGTGCACGACCTGCGTACCGACGCCCCGGCGCCGCACGAGCAGTCCCTTGTCGACGAGGGACTGGATGGCCTGGCGGACCGTGGGGCGGGACAGACCGAGCCGCGCGGCGAGTTCGATCTCGTTGCCGAGCAGGCTGCCGGGGGTCAGCGCGCCGTGCTCGATGGCGGCCTCGAGCTGCTGCGAGAGCTGGAAGTACAGCGGGACCGGACTGGTGCGGTCGACGCCGAGCTGGAGCGACACGGTCGGATCCACGACTGGTTTGGCCACGGATCGAGCGTAGCCCCGGGACATGTTGACGGGAAGTTGTGAGGTTCGATTGTCCGGACAAACCATTGACAGCGCGACGCGTGGCCCCCAGTTTGTTCCCATGCGCATCGGACTCATCGGAGCGGGCCGTATCGGTACATTTCACGCGGCCACGCTCAGCCGTCACCGTGAGGTCGGAGGCTCCCTCATCGTCACGGACGCGGATCCCGTACGGGCCCAGCGGCTGGCGGACCGGCTGGGCGCGACGGCGGCGCCCACCGTGAACGAGATCTTCACCTGGGGCGTGGACGCGGTGGTCATCACGGCCGCGACCTCGGCCCACTCCGAACTGATCGGCCGGGCGGCACGCTCCGGACTCCCGGTCTTCTGCGAGAAGCCCATAGCTCTCGACCTGGCGGGCACGCTGGCCGCGCTCGCCGAGGTCGACGCTGCCGGAACGGTTCTGCAGATGGGCTTCCAGCGCCGCTTCGACGTGGGTTACACCGCTGCCCGCGAGGCGGTGCGCTCGGGCCGGCTCGGCCGGCTGCACACCGTGCGCGCGATGACGTCGGACCAGTCGCCGCCCCCGGCCGGCTACCTCCCGCTCTCCGGCGGGCTCTACCGCGACTGCCTGATCCACGACTTCGACATGCTGCGCTGGGTCAGCGGCCGCGAGGTCGTCCAGGTGTACGCGACCGGCTCCGACGCCGGGCCCGCGATGTTCCGCGAGGCGAACGACATCGACACCGGCGCGGCCGTCCTCACCTTCGACGACGGCATGCTCGCGACGGCGACGGCCACCCGCGTGAACGGCGCGGGCTACGACGTGCGCATGGAACTCTCCGGCGAGCTGGACCAGATCGCCGTCGGCCTGGACGACCGTACGCCGATCGCCTCGACCGAACCGGCCGGACCGCCGCCCGCGGACAAGCCGTGGACGGGCTTCCTGGAACGCTTCGGCCCCGCGTACGAGGCGGAGCTCGCCGCGTTCGTCGAGGTGGTCCGCGGCGAGCGCGCCAATCCCTGCGACGGCCGCGAGGCACTGGAGGCGCTGCGGATCGCCGAGGCCTGCGAGCTGTCCCGGCGGGAGCGGCGCCCGGTCTCCCCGGCGGAGATCCCGGGCGGCAGGCTCTGACGGCCGGGGGGCTCGTTCGCGCCCGGGGAGGCGGCGGCCGCGAGCCGGCCTCTCACCCCAGGAGCCGGACGGCGGGGGTGTCGCTGTCGACGCCGAGTCGCCGGTCGCAGTGCTTGCACGTCAGGTGGTGCGGCCGGACCAGGTTGGTCTGGACGCTGCCGGTCCCCGGCTCGTTCGCCTCCGGGCAGTGATAGGCGAGGTGCAGCCGCACCCAGGGGTGGCTGGTGGGTGCGGCGGCCCTCCGGTCGTCCCGCGTGTCGGTGAAGGGCGCCCACCAGAAGTCGACCAGCGCCCGGACCGCCAGCCGCTCCCGGCCGCTCGTGGTGTCGAACGCCGCGATCCTCCCCGCGGTGTGGTGGCGCTGGAACCCGCTGCGGCTGCCGGAGCACAGCGCCTGCTCGGTCCCGCGCTCGAACACCGTGGTCCGTCCGGTCCGCTCGCAGATGAAGCAGTCGAGGGTGAACTCCAGCCGGGAGCGCCAGTAGAGCTGATGACGGGATTCCTCAAGACCGGTCAGCTCCGCGGTGATCTCCGCCGTACGCAGCACGGGCAACGCTCCTCACACGGCACCGGGCCGCTCACCAGCGCACCGGCATCCGGCGCACGCCTCTCATCAGCATGCCGGGCAGCCAGCCGCTCGGCGGTCCGTCGAGCGCCAGGTCCGGACACCGCTCCAGCAGGGAGCGGAGGGCCACTTGGGCTTCGAGCCGGGCCAGCGGCGCGCCCAGACAGTAGTGGATGCCGTGCCCGAAGGCGAGATGCCCGCGGGTCTCGCGCCGGAGGTCGAAGCGGTCGGGCTCCGGATAGCGCACCGCGTCACGGTCGGCCGCGCTGAGGCCGATCATCACCTCTTCCCCCGGCGCGATCGCCGTGCCACCGATGTCGAGCGGCTCGGCGGCATAGCGGAAGGTCGCGTTCTCCACCGGGCCGTCGTGGCGCAGCGTCTCCTCGACGACTCCGTCGAGAAGCGTCATGTCCGCCCGGACGGCGGCGAGTTGGCCGGGGTGGCTGAGCAGTGCCCGGACGGCGCCGGAGATGAGGTTGACCGTCGTCTCGTGTCCGGCGACGAGGAGCAGGAACGCCATGCCGCGCAACTCCCCCGGCGAGAGCCGGTCGCCGTCCTCGGCCGTGGTGCGGATGAGACCGCTGAGCAGGTCGCCGGTGGGACCCGCGCACCGCTTGTCCTCGATGAGTTCGCCGAGATAGTCGGCTAGTTGGACGAAGGCCTTGTGCTCGCTCTCGGCGCTGGTGGGAGCGACCGTCTCCGTGGACAGGGCGCGGAAGGCGGCGCGGTCCGGCTCGGGCACCCCGAGCAGCTCACAGATCACGGTCAGCGGGAGCGGATAGGCGAAGGACTCGACGAGGTCCGCGTGCCCGCGCGGAAGCATCGCGTCGAGCAGCTCGTCGGTGATCTCCTGGATGCGCGGGCGCAGCGCCGCGACCCGCCGGCCGGTGAACTCGCCCGCGATCAGGGTCCGGAGCCGGGTGTGCTGCGGCGGGTCGGCGAACAGCATGTGCCGGCCGATCAGTCCCTCTCCGTAGAACACGAACCCCGCCGTGTCCGGGTTCTTGGCCAGCCGGTGGTCGGCGAGCGCGGCCCGCGCCTCCTCGTACCCGACGACGAGCCATGTCTCATGTGCCGCGTCCGGCGGTGGCAGTCGCACCCGGTGCACAGGACCGAGCGCGCGCAACTCGGCGTAGACCGGATGCGGATCCTCGGCGAACCGCGCTCCGTACTCCCCCAGATCGATCACGACTCTCCCTCCCGTCACCCCGCTCAACGCGCGAGGGCCCCGCTCAGTGCCCATCCTCCTCCAGCAGACCGGCGTCGTACGCCAGCAACGCGATCTGCACACGGTTGTTGAGGCCGAGCTTGGCGAGGATGCGGGAGACATGGGTCTTGACCGTGGCGACGCTCATGAACAGTCCGGCGGCGATCTCCGCGTTCGACCTGCCCCGGCCGACCTCGACGGCGACCTCGCGCTCGCGCTCGTTCAGGCAGGCCATCCGGGAACGGGCGCCGGACCTGCGGGTGTCGAGGGTGGAACCGGCGGCGTGCTCCATCAACTGGCGGGTGACGGTGGGCGAGAGCACCGGGTCCCCGGCCGCGACCCGGCGCACCGCCGACAGGATCTCCGCGGGCGGTGTGTCCTTCAGGACGAACCCGGCGGCGCCCGCGCGCAGTGCGCGCAGTACCTGCTCATCCGCGTGGAAGGTCGTCAGGACCACGACCTGGGGCGCCTCCGCGCGGGCGCGCAACCGCTCGGTGGCGGTCAGTCCGTCGACGCCGGGCATCCTGATGTCCATCAGGACGACGTCGGGCCGGGTACGGTCGACGAGTTCCTCCACCTCGCTGCCGTCGGCGGCCTCACCGACGATCTCGACGTCCTCGGCGCCCCCCAGCATGAGGGCCAGCCCCGCCCTCACCAACGGATCGTCATCCACAAGCACCAGCCGAATCCCAGTCATCCCCTCACCCAACCAGTTCCCCAGGCCTTCTTTCGCCCCCTCCGCCCCTACCCGACCCGAACCTGGGGCTCCGCCCCGGACCCCGCTCCTCAAACGCCGGAGAGGCTGAAAACATTCACCGGCCAGGGCTGGAACCTTCCCCGGCCGGGGCTGGAACAGTCACCGCCCGAGGCTGGAACAGTCACCGCCCGAGGCTGGAACAGTCACCGCCCGAGGCTGGAACAGTCACCGCCCGAGGCTGGAACTTTCACCGACCGGGGCTGGAACTTTCACCGACCGGGGCTGGAACAGTCACCACGACGCACCCGCAGTCGGAAGCGCGCCGTCGGGGCCGTGCCGGTACATCGATGCCCGTCGCCACCGACGGTCACATCTCCGTCCAACGGCGACGGGCTGATGCACCGGCACGGCCCCGACCCACCCACCGGACCGAACCCGCGACCCGAAACCCGCAACCCGCAACCCGCAACCGCCGGCACGAGCGACTAGGCCCCCCACGGCAACCAGGCCCGAACCCGAAACCCCCCACCCCCCACGACCCCATGCTCCAGCCGCCCTCCGGCCAACGTCGCCCGCTCCGTCAACCCGATCAGCCCCTGCCCGGACCCCGGCACCTTCGGCACCGGCCCCGGCGGCGCGGGATTGGCCACGGTCACGGTCAGCCCGGAGCCGGCAGCGCCCCGCACCGTCACCGTGACCTCCGCCCCCGGCGCGTGCTTGCGCGCGTTCGTCAGCCCCTCCTGGGCGATGCGGTACGCGGTGCGGCCCACGGACGCGGGCGCGGCGCCCGGGTCGGCGACCCGGTTGTCGAGGACGATCTTCGCGCCGGCGGACCGCGACTCGGCGACCAGCCCGTCGAGCGCCGCCAGCGTCGGCTGCGGCCGCCCCGCCTCGTCGGAGTCCCCGGCCCGCAGCACCCCGATGATCTCGCGCAGATCCTGCAGCGCCTCGTGCGCGCTCTCCCGGATCACTCCAGCGGCCCGGGCGACCTCCTCCCGGGGCGCGTCGGGCCGGAATTCGAGTGCACCCGCGTGCACGCTCAGCAGCGTGAGCCGGTGCGCGAGCACGTCGTGCATCTCGCGCGCGATCGCCTCCCGGGCGAGCCGCTGCGCCTGCTCGGCCCGCAGCGCCGCCTCGGTCTCGGCCCGCCGCGCGCGGTCCCGCAGACTCAGCATGAGCTGGCGCTTGGAGCGTACGAACATGCCCCAGCCGACCACCGCGGAGGTGAGCAGGGCGGTGACGGCGAGGGCGGCGAGGTACGGCAGTTCGGGGTCGGGCCGCAGCCAGAAGAACGCCGGAAGCAGCGCGAGCTGGACGCCGGCGACCCAGGCCACGTAGCGGAAGGGCCGGTGCACGGCGAGGGTGAACAGGGCGACGAGCCCCGCGCCGCCCGCGGTGTTCGAGAGGAGGCCGACGGGGATCATGGCGACGGCCAGTCCCAGCGGCCAGCGCCGGCGCAGCCAGACCGCCACGCAGGCGAGCACGCCGATGAGCTGGTCGGCGACGGCGAGGCCGTGCGGGATGTCCGGGTCGTCGCTCAGGGTGTTCGCGGCCGCGAGCCCGATGACGACGGCCAGCAGGAAGCAGCCGAAGTCGACGACCCAGTCGCGGACGGTCCGCCGGGGCCGTCCGGAGGGCCCGGCGCGCTCGGCGTCGGGATCGAGTTCCGCGGCCACGGCCGACGGCAGCAGCCAGCGCCGCGCCGGCAGGACCGGCGCTGGAACGTCACGCGGCTCGAGCGCCGGATGGTCACCACTCACGGTCGACAAATCTACGCAGCCGAAGCCGCCGTCACCTCCCCACGAGCCATGCCGACGACCAAAGTCGGCGCGCTTCAGACTTTCGTCCGGCCGAGGCCCGGCGCCCCGCTACGCGGGTCGGACATGCCTCGCCCCGCGGCCGATGTACCCGGGGGGGGTCCGCGGGGCGAGGGTCGTCCCATGAAGCAGGTGCCGGAGGTGCTCGGCGTCGTCGCGCTCGTTCAGGGCGTCAGGCGTCCTCGGCCCGGTCCGGGAGGCCACCGGCCGACCGCACGGCCGGGGACGCGTGCGACGGCCCGGTTTCCTCGACGGCCACGAGCCCGGACGTCCGGCGGCCCCGATCAGCAACCGATCAGCAACCGAAGTTGATCAGCCTGAACGTGACGTAGTGGTCCGAGGTGTAGTAGTCCTCCAGGGTCTTCTTGCCGGTCACGACGCGACGGGCGCCGCGCGTCGAGGAACCCGGCGTCTTGACCGTGTACTCGTGGTAGTAGCCGGTGGACTGGGCGGGCAGGACGCCCTCCCGGTTCTGGAAGACCGCCCCGTCCTGCGAGTACGGGAAGGGGCCGCCCGAGTCGATCAGGTCCAGCGTGTCGTAGGCCTGGGACGGCAGCGCGCTGTAACAGATGCTGCCGACGGAGGCGGCCGCCGCGTTGGCCGGAGCCACGACGGTGCCACCGACGAGCAGGGCGGACATGAGGGCCACGAGGGCGCCGATGCGGGTGGTTCGTGGGGGGAATCTCATGGATCCAGAATGACGCGCGTAGATGACATGTCAATGTCAAGTCCGTTGATTTCTTCGGTCGATTCCGAGGAATTCTCCGGCGGTCGACCCGTCGCACGACGGCCGGCCGTCGACCCCGAAGGCCGACGACCGACCGCCCACGGCACTAGTAAGTGCCGTACGTCGGCCGGCCCTCGCGCTCGTACGTGTTGACGGCGACGCCCGAGCCGGTGATCGTGCCGCCGGTGCGCCGGAACGCGGTGGGGGCGGCGCCGTCGGCGAAGAGGCGGCGGCCCTCGCCGAGCACGACGGGGAAGGTCATCAGATGCAGGGTGTCGATCAGACCGAGCGCGAACAGGGACTGGGCGAGGACGGCGCTGCCGTGGATCTGGAGTTCGCCCTCGGTGCGCTCCTTCAGGGCGGTGACCTCCTTGCCGAGGTCACCGGTGATCACGGTCGTGCCCTCCCAGGCGGGGTCGGTGAGCGTCGAGGAGGCGACGTACTTGGGCAGCGCGTTCAGCTTGGAGGCGATCGGGTCGGCCGGGTCGGTCATCTTCGGCCAGTAGCCCGCGAAGATCTCGTACGTGCGCCTGCCCAGCAGGAACGCGTCGACATGGGAGAAGTTGTCGACGACGAAGCGCCCGAAGTCGTCGTCACCGAAGGGAACGCTCCAGCCGCCCTGGCCGAAGCCGCCGCTGGGGTCCTCCTCGGGACCGCCCGGCGCCTGGTGGACTCCGTCGATGCTGACGAAGGCGGTGAGGGTGAGCTTGCCCATGACAGTGCCTGCTTCCTGACGGTGAGGTCTGTTGTCATCAGGTCAGACCCCACCGGTGCCCGCAACTCATCGGTCCGCGCCGAAATCGCCCGGCGCCATGATCCGGCGTCATGCCCCGGCGTCATGACCCGGTGCCATGATCCGGCGTCGCACTCCGCGCGGGCCGAGGGCTCACCTCGCGCGGACCGAGGGCTCACCCCGCGTCGGTCGAGAACAGCCCGCCCGTCGGACCCTGCTTGTCGCCGCCCTGGGCCTTTCTCAGGGCGTTGGCGAGGCTCTCGATGGTGAGGGACTGAAGGATCACCTGTCCGTTGCCCTCCAGCGTGGCGAGCGAAAGGCCCTCGCCGCCGAAGACCGCGTTCATCAGGCCCTGCCGGTTGAGGCCGCCGATGCGCTGGACGCCGTACTGGATGCCCTCCTCGAAGGCGACCACGCAGCCCGTGTCGACCTCGATACGGCCGCCGAAGTCGGCCGGGTTCAGGTCGATGAAGTTGCCCGCTCCCGCGATGATCACCGTGCCGTGGCCGGTGAACTTCTCCAGGACGAAACCCTCGCCGCCGCTGCGCCCGGTCCGGCCGCCCTGGAAGGCGATGCCGAACCGCACGGTCGACTCCGCCGCCACGAAGGCGTCCTTCTCGGCGAACCACGCGCGCGTGCCGTCGAGCTCCAGGGCGCGCATCTCGCCGGGGAGCACGCCCGCGAAGCCGACGGTGCCCTCGCCGCCCGTCGACGTGAAGTACTGGAACGCCAGCGACTCGCCCGCGAGGGCGCGCTGACCTGCCTGCATGGCGGTTCCCACGGCCTGGCGCAGCATGCCGCCCATGCCGCCGCCACCGCTCGGCTGCCCGCCGCCACCGCCGCCCGAGGGCCCGGAGAGCCGCGTCTCCATGGTCACGTTGGTGGTCTTGAACAGGAACTTTCCCGCCTCGCAGTACACGGTCTGGCCGAGGCCCAGGTTGACTACGGCCATCTGCATGGCGTTGCCGACGATTTCTTGCTGAAGAGTCACGCCGTGAGAACGCTGGAAGCGGAGCAAAGAGTTCCGGATGACCGGATGACGTGTGCCGACATGCGGGCCCGCCGCCCGGCCCGCCCGGGACAACGGTCGGGGCAGGCGTGAAGCGAACCGAGGGCACTGGGGGCGGGTGTGAAGCGAACCAGGGCGGGCTTGTCGCGGAATTCGCCGGATTTCCTGCGGGCGAATTCCATTTTCCTTCCATTAACCGGCGGGACACTTGAATGCGGCCTTCCCTTCGGATCATCTCTCGGACGCGAACGCTGTCGGTGGTTTCCGCCAAGTAGGGGGTGAGACCGCCGGCCGGCGGTCCGGAGACGGAGGTCCCATGACAACGGGCCCGGACGACGAGGAGCTGCTGGGCCGCACGGCACGCGACCCGGCCTCTTTCGAACCGTTGGTGGAACGCCATTCGGCGGCCCTGCACGGCTACTTCGCGCGACGCGCGCCCGGTGCCGCCGACGATCTGCTCGCCGAGCTGTGGCTCCAGGCGTACGCGACGCGCCGCGGTTTCGACCCGGCCCGCGGGTCCGTACGGGCCTGGCTGTTCGGCGTCGCCAGGAACGTGCTCTCCGCCCACTGGCGGCGGGACGCGGCGGACCGCCCGGACATCGCGCGCGCGGTGGGCGACGACGATCCCTGGGAGGCGGTGGACGACCGGCTCGTCGCCGCGGCAGTGGCTCCCAGGCTGCGTGAGCTCCTTGCCGAACTACCTCTTGTGGAGCGGGAGTTGCTGCTCCTCGTCGCCTGGGAGCAGCTCACGCCCAGCGAGGCCGCCGGCGTGGTCGGCATACCCGCCGCGACCGCCCGTACCCGTCTGCACCGCGCGCGCAACCGTATGCGCTCGGGCTCCCCCTTCGACCTGGCCGGAGACCGGAAATGACGGAGAAGACCGAACGCGACGACTTCCTCGACTTCCCCGGCGCCGACGAGCTGATCGCCGCCGGAACCGTGGCGCCGCCCTCGGACGCCGAGGTCAGGGCCGTACGCGACATCGTGGCGCTCGTCGCGGAACGCGAGGCCGGACAGACGCACGCCGCCGCGGCGTACGGCAGTGCGGTCCCCCTCGCCACGGCGCGACACGGCGGCCCCGCGGCCTCCCTCGCGCCCCCGGAGGACGTGCCCGAGGACGAGTTGGTCGTCCTCGGCCCCGACGGACCGGGCGCGGCACCGCGACGGCGCCGGCTCTCGCGTCGTGGACGCGTCCTGGTCGCGGCCGCGGCGGTGGCCGGCATAGCCGTGAGCGCGGCCGTCCACCCGTTGCTGGACGGGACGGGCCGGTCGGCGTCGACGGTCTCGTCGGCCTCGGAGTTCCTGAACGGCATGGCGGAGGTCTCGACAGAGGCACCGGCGCCCAAGGGAACGTACTGGATGGTCCACTACCGGGCGATGGACGGCCGGAGGGCGGCCACGTACACCGTGTACTGCACCCGGGCGGGCGCCACCTGGGTCGGGAAGGGGAACGGGAAGCCCGGCAAGTCCGGCAGCGACACCGTCGAGTGGAAGGTCGGCGACAGGCGCCTGTCCTGGACGGAATTCGACCGTCTGCCCACCCGGCCGGAGAAACTGAAGGCCTGGTTCTCCAGGAACCCCGAGGAACGGTTCGAACAGATCCTGTCGTTGCTGGAGACGTCACCGGCGAGCCCGGAGCTGCGCTCCGCGCTCTTTCAGATCGTCGCGAAGACTCCGGGGGTGACCGCGGCTCCCGGCATCAAAGACAGCCAGGGCCGTTCGGGCACCGAGATCGTCCTCCGAGGCACCCGGCGGGTGGCCAAGCCGGACGCCGAGCCCGTCTCCTACCGGTACTCCCTCCGTTACGTCATCGACCCGGACACCAGCCGCGTTCTGGAGAGGGGCGCCGCCGGCGCCGACCCGGTGGTCCGCACGACCTATCTCGACGTCGGCTGGACGAACCACATCCGCTGACGCGCGGTCGCGATGCTAGAGGTACGACGTGACCACCACGACCGAGACGAGCTCGCCGGCGGCGGAGCGGCCGAGCCATACCGGCCACGTTCCGTCGCCGCCCGTGCAGAACGACACCAGGTCGCCGCCGGTGGTCTCGTCGACGGCGCGCACGTAGCCGTCGCCGACCGGCTCGCACGCGTCGTCGTCCCGGTCCTCGTAGTAGCGCCTGACTCTGCCGGACAGCGTCTCCCAGGCCGCGGCGTCCGCGAAACCGCCGGCCGCGCCGTCGGTGCCGAAGCCGTAGGCGTGGCCGTCGAGGAGCAGACGGGGGTCCTCGCCCTGGCTCAGCGCCAACTCCCAGGACACGGCGGGTTCTTCCCGGATCAGCAGGCGTACGGCGGGCTCCTCGGTGACCGGGAACCGGTGCCCCTCGTACTCGCCCTCTCCGGAGATCACGGCGCTCTCCAGCGGGTACGCGCCGGGGGGTATGCGCTCGGCGAGCTCGCGGGACTCGTTTTCCAGCGGGTCCGAGACGGCCAGGCGCCCGCTCGGGATCCGCACCAGGGCGATGTGCCGCGGTTCGGCTGTCTCCGTCCTGGTCCAGGGTTCCACGGGGAAGGAATGGCCGGGCTGGAAAAGGGTGTTGAGCGACACCTTCAGACGCATGGGCTTCGGCGGGCGCCACAGGGTCGCGGGCTCCTGACCGCCCGCGAAGGCCGCCTCCGCCGCCGTGATGTCATCCGGCTCGGGCGCGTCCGGCGGCCTGGAGGAATCGGCGACCGCCCGTACCCCGAACCCGGACCGATCGTGCCACCGCAGGTCCTCCGGCACATCGGCCACGGTGTGGAACGACCCGCCGCTGTCGCCGCGTTCGTCCAGCATCTTTCTGCCCGCTCGCCCCGGGAGGAGTTCCAGCGTGACCCGCCAGGCGTCGGGAGCCAGGTCCGGCTGTTCCGGTGAGGCGTAGCGCCGTTCCACGTACTGCCGCAGGAACAGGCGGTCGTCCTCCAGCAGTCGGAGGTCGACGTCGCGGACGCGTCGCCCCAGCTCGTCGTACACCCACTGCCCGACGAAATGGTCACGCCAGGCGACGAGATGCACCTCCGCGGGGACCGCGCGCCCCGGTATCCGGTGCAGCACCACGTAGGGTTCCCCGGCTCCGTCCCGTTCCTCCGCCTCCGCCCGCGTCAGCGGTCCGACCGCACGACGGGACCCGGCGTCCCACCCCTCGGCGTACGAAACCACCACCACGTCCTCGCCCACGTCCCGCCCCTCAGCCGCCCCTCAAGATCCACCGATCACCGGCCACGATACGCACGACCGGTGCCGTCGGCGGCGTGGGGAGCCTGGGTGACGGTTCAGGGGTGCGGCGGCAGCCAGCCCTGCTGGACGGCTCGTACGCCGGCCTCGAAGCGGCTGCGGGCGTCGAGGCGTTCCATCAGTTCGGAGGCGATCCGGCGGGCCGTGCGGTGCGACACCCCGAGCCGTTTGGCGATGGCCTCGTCGGTGTGGCCCTCGGCCAGGAGCCGCAGGGTGGTCGACTGCTGGCCGGTGAGTCCGTTCGGGTCGGTGGGGACGATCTCGCCCAGCGGCTGGGCGGATTCCCAGGTGGTCTCGAAGAGCGCGCACAGGGCGGTAAGAGTGCCCTGGCCGGTCAGCAGGACGGCGCCGGCGGCGGTGTCGTCGCTGCTGACCGAGATCATGGCGGTCAGCCGGTCCATGAGGATCATCCGGGTCGGCAGGGACGGAACCGTGCGGACCCGGCCGCCCAGCCGGGCCAGCCAGGTGGCGTGTTCGACGGTGGGCCGGTTCGTACGGACACTGTCGAGGTAGATCGTGCGCATGCGCACCCCGCGGCCGAGCAGGTCCTCGTTGAGCGGCCGGGACGCGGCCATGTTCTCCGCGGTCTGCGGTCCGCCCGGGGCGAACGTCAGGAACTCCTCGCGCACCTCACGGGTGAGTACGGCCAGCCGGTCGCGTATCCGGTCGAGGCCCACGAGTTGCTCCACCCCGGGGTGGCTGGTGGCCGGGCGGAGCTCGGCGTACTCGGAGATGAGCTGCGCCGCGGCGGCCCGGGAGGATTCGAGGCGCTGCTGCTGAGCCGCCAACTGGGCCTGCTGGCGGCCCATCAGGATCTCCATGCCGATATCGGGAGAGACGGCCCGGAGCCGGCCCGCGTCCCCCGCGGCGGGGCGCACCAGGGCCAGCGCGCTCAACGTGTCGAGGGCGTCGCGCACCTCTTCCCCGGACAGCCCCACGGCGTCGGCGAGGGCCGCGACACCGGCGGCCGGACTTCTGAGCATGGCGCGATACACCGTCTCCGCGGCGGTATCGAGCCCAAGCGCGGTCAGCATCAGGTTCCCCCCAGTTTCCACAGACCCTCCCCTGTCCCACGATGATCTTCGCAGAGGACCGGGGATCGTCACAGGGGGAGGACCAAACCGGCCATGGCCTCAACTGGCCACCGCACAAGCCGACTTGTTGGCGAATCCGGTTGAGATTCTGGACTGCATGTACCTGGTCCACACATATCTGGAACTACCGTCCGGCGACGAACTGCCACAGAACATCAGGACTCTGGTGCGATCGGCGATCGTCCCCCGCGACGGTGTCGAGCACGTCGCCGTGCATGCCGTCTCTCCCTCCGAACTCACGCTCGGCTTCTACCTGTTGGCCGATGCGCTGGAGGAGGCGGAGGAACGAGCGGTACGGACCACGCGCCGACTGCTGCACGCCGTACCGCAGTTGGCCACGGCGCGGCCGACCGGCGCCGGAGTGCCGCTGATGCCCTTGGCCTTCGAACCGCAGACGGTGGACTGAAGCGGCCCCCGTGGACGCATCGGTCCAAGGCCGCTTCCGTCCATCCGTGAACCCTTTCCTCGGGCCTGAGCTCCGACGAACCTATGAATCACCGGCCGAGCCGAGCGCCACCGCGGGGCGCGACAGCAGGCCGGACACCTCATCTCGTCCCGGAAGGAACGGAAACAGCCATGCTTCATGCCCGCATCGCCAAGGCCGCCGCGGTCTCCTCCCTCGTCGTCGCCGCGGCTCTCGCCGCCCCGGTGGTCACGCACCGGTCCACGGCGGACGCGGTTCCGGCCTCCTCCGTTCTCGCCTCCGACGCCGGCTGGCAGGTCGCTCCGGCGGACGCGGGCTGGCAGACCGCTCCGGCGGACGCGGGCTGGCAGACCGCTCCGGCGGACGCCGGCTGGCAGGTCGCTCCGGCGGACGCCGGCTGGCAGTAGGCCGCCCTCCGCGTCCGGCAGCCACGCGCCGCGGCCACGTCCCGTCGGCCTGAAAGGGCGGCGCCCCCTCGGTCCGAGGG
>NZ_JBHYXD010000047.1:0-60143 GCF_042751995.1 Streptomyces sp. NPDC059371
TGGGCGGTGGTCAGCCAGGGCATGCGCTCGGTGAATCGCTGTGCTTCGCGCTGTGCGGCCTCGTATTGGGCCTGCAGCAGCAAAAACCCTTCGACGTCGTTGACGCCGGCCGCCACGGACCGTGGCGGCCGGTCCTTCATGGGTTCGTCGCTCATGCCGGGTCGGCCTCACTCACCGGTGGGGTCGATCGCGTCGCGCCGTCCGCTGTGTTCCTTCTGATCCAGCGCGGCGATCTGGGGGTGGTGCAGGTCGAAGGCGGGGGAATCGGAGCGGACCCTGGGCAGGGTGAGGAAGTTGTGGCGCGGCGGCGGGCAGGAGGTGGCCCACTCCAGCGAACGCCCGTAACCCCACGGGTCGTCCACCTCGACGCGCTTGCCGGACTTGGCGGTCTTCCACACGTTGTAAAGGAAGGGCAGGGTGGACAGGCCGAGAAGGAAGGCGCCGATGGAGGAAAGAGTGTTCAGGGCGGTGAAGCCGTCCACCGCCAGATAGTCGGCGTAGCGGCGGGGCATTCCCTCCGCACCGAGCCAGTGCTGCACCAGGAACGTCATGTGAAAACCGACGAACAGCGTCCAGAAATGGATCTTCCCCAGACGTTCGTCGAGCATCGTGCCCGTCATCTTCGGCCACCAGAAGTGGAATCCGGCGAACATGGCGAACACGATCGTGCCGAACAGCACGTAGTGGAAGTGCGCCACGACGAAATAGGTGTCGGTGACGTGCCAGTCCAGCGGAGGCGACCCAAGGATGACGCCGGTCAGCCCGCCGAACAGGAACGTCACCAGGAAACCGGTCGCCCACAGCATGGGGGTCTCGAAACTGAGCGAACCCCGCCAGATCGTGCCGATCCAGTTGAAGAACTTCACCCCCGTCGGCACCGCGATCAGGTACGTCATGAAGGAGAAGAACGGCAGCAGCACCGCCCCGGTGGCGAACATGTGGTGCGCCCACACCGTCGCCGACAGGCCCGTGATCGCGATGGTCGCGCCGACCAGCCCCATGTAGCCGAAAATCGGCTTGCGGGAGAAGACCGGCAGGATCTCGGTGACCACGCCGAAGAACGGCAGGGCCAGGATGTATACCTCGGGATGGCCGAAGAACCAGAACAGGTGCTGCCACAAAATGGCTCCCCCGTTCTCGGCCTGGAAGACCTGGGCACCGAAGCGGCGGTCGGCCTCCAGCACCAGCAGCGCCGCCGCCAGCACCGGGAACGCCAGCAGCACCAGGACCGAGGTCAGCAGCACGTTCCAGGTGAAGATCGGCATCCGGAACATGGTCATACCGGGAGCGCGCATGCAGATGATGGTGGTGATGAAGTTGACCGCACCGAGGATCGTGCCGAACCCGGACAACGCCAGCCCCATAATCCACATATCGCCGCCGACATACGGGGACCGCTCCCCACCGCTCAGGGGGGTATAGGCCGTCCATCCGAAGTCCGCCGTGCCCTGCGGCGTCAACAGGCTGCCGATGACGATGAGCCCGCCGAACAGGAAGAGCCAGTACGCCAGCATGTTCAGCCGCGGGAACGCCACGTCCGGGGCCCCGATCTGCAACGGCATGATCGCGTTCGCGAAGCCGGCGAAGGTCGGCGTGGCAAACAGCAGCAGCATCATCGTGCCGTGCAGTGTGAACGTCTGGTTGTACTGCTCCGTGGAGAGGATCTGCAGTCCCGGCCGCGCCAGTTCAGCGCGCAGCAGCAGCGCCAGCACACCCGCGAACAGGA
The DNA here is from genome assembly GCF_042751995.1 of Streptomyces sp. NPDC059371. Classification (NCBI taxonomy): domain Bacteria; kingdom Bacillati; phylum Actinomycetota; class Actinomycetes; order Kitasatosporales; family Streptomycetaceae; genus Streptomyces; species Streptomyces sp. NPDC059371. The sequence continues at coordinate 1,727 of NZ_JBHYXD010000047.1, forward strand.
AGTACGCGAACGACGTGATCAGGTACAGGTGCCCGATCTTCTTATGATCCGTGGTGGTCAACCAGACCACGACGATGCGGCCCTTACCGCGCCGCCCCTCGGTCGGCACCAACGTGGCCGACTCCGTATCCGCAGTCACCAGCAACCTCCGTCAAAAACTGCGCCCCATCAGGAATATTCAGTCCCTAACGTCCCGGATATGAATCAAAGGTGCACGCTCATCCGTCCGCGGAACCACTCGTGTCGAAAGCGGGGTTCCCAGACGCGCTCATTCCCTGGCCAAGCCCGTCGCCCGGATGGGTGTGTCAATTTAACGGCTGATCTTGGTTGTTGATGGTCAGTTGTTGCTCGGGGTCAGGCGTCCCTCGAAGGCGATCTGGAACGCGTTGAGGGGTGCTTTCCAGCGCATGGTCCACCGCCTGCGGCCCTTCCCGGTCGGGTCCAGGCTCATCAGCGCCATGTAGATGCACTTGAGGGCGGCGGCCTCGTTGGGGGAGTGCCCGCGGGCGCGAACAGCTCGGCGGATGCGTGCGTTGACGCTCTCGATCGCGTTCGTGCTGCAGATGACCTTTCGGATCTCGACGTCGAAGGAGAGGAAGGGCACGAACTCTGCCCAGGCGTCGGACCACAGCTTCACGATCGCCGGATACTTCCGGCCCCACGCCTCCTGGAACTCCAGGAAGCGTTCCGTGGCTGCGTCCTCGCCGGGTGCGGTGTAGACGGGCTTGAGAGCCTTGGCGACCTTGTCCCAGTCCTGACGGGCGGCGTAACGGAACGAGTTCCGCAGCAGATGCACCACACACGTCTGGACGATCGTGCGAGGCCAGACGGCCTCCACGGCTTCGGGCAAACCCTTGAGCCCGTCACAGACCAGCATGAGCACGTCGTCCAGGCCACGGTTCTTGAGCTCGGTGAACACGTGCAGCCAGTACTTCGCTCCCTCGCCGCCGTCGCCGGCCCAGATGCCGAGGATGTCGCGGGTGCCGTCCACGGTCACGGCCATCACCACGTAGATCGGACGGTTCGCGACCTTCCCGTCTCTGATCTTGACGTTGATCGCATCGACGAACAAAACGGGGTAAACGCGGTCGAGCGGCCGGTTCTGCCATTCGGCCATGCCCTCCATCACCTTGTCGGTGATGGAGGAGATGGTCTGCTTGGACACCTCGGCCCCGTAGACCTCGGCCAGGTGGGCGGCGATCTCGCCGTGCGTGAGCCCCTTCGCGGACAACGACAGAACCATCTCGTCGACCCCGGTCAGCCGGCGCTGCCGCTTCCTGATGATCTGTGGCTCAAACGTGCCCGACACGTCACGCGGGACCTTGATCTCGACCGGCCCGACGTCGGTCAGCACAGTCTTGGCCCGGCCCCCGTTGCGGGAGTTGCCACTGCCCCGGCCGGCTGAGTCGTGCTTCTCGTAGCCGAGGTGATCAGTGATCTAACCTTCCAGGGCGGACTCCAGGACCCGCTTGGTCAGCTGCTGCAGCAGCCCGCCCTGCCCGGTCAGCTGCAGTCCCTCTGAGCGAGCCCGCTCCACCAGCATTGCCACCAACTGCTCGTCCGACACGGGCACAGGCGGCCCGGACAAGTCCTTCTCGACAGGCTCCACGGTCTCCAACTCCACGGCGGTCTCAGTCACTTGACGTCTCTCCCATGATCGTCGGATCCGCCGTTAGATTTACACTCCCGGCTCCTTACGAGCGGCACACCCGTTGTCTGCTCAGATTCCTCCGGAAGTCCGGGCGGGCTTGATGCTGCAATGGAGCGTGACCGCCCGAGACAGATTCCGGCGTGTGTCCTGACGGGGCAGGGATGGTGCCGGCAGTTATGCGGGAGTGGCGTCGGCTGTGGTGATGGCGGTATCGATGCGGGCGTGAACAACCAGGCCTCTGCCCTGAGCCTGCAGAGTGCGGCGGACGGAGGCGTTGGGCGTCGCCACCGACATCAGAACATTGACCTGCCGGCACCTGTGGTGCGCCTCCACAACGGCTTCGATCATCGCATCGGTCACCACGGCACCGAGAACGATGACCGCAGGCGTGGGGGCATGCACATGGACCAGGTCACTGATCAGACTCGCCAAATTGTGCAGCTGTGGACCGGGCTCATCGTCAAGGGTGAGGACGAGCACGCCGTTCTCAAGCGCGTGGTCCACCACGGTCCTCCCCCGTCCCGGGGATCGGATCATTTGCGCGCGAATTCGCCCGGAATGCTGGACTCGGGGAAGCTCCATGAAACTCCCAGATCGCCTCTTCCAGGGCCACACGAAGACCCAGATCGCGTTCGACGGCGGGCGCCCAGCCAGTGAGCAGTTCCGCGGCACGGCCCAGCGCGGTATCCGCGCGCCGAGAGGCCTCAGACAGGACTGTTCCCACCGGAATGAACCGCCCCAGGGCCAGCACTGCGATTCTCGTATGCTCCACCGCGGTGTGCCGGTCCCCGCGACTCTGCAGCTGCCTGGCCAGCACTACCTGCTCATTTTCCGCGCAGGCCACAGACTGATCGCTGGCCCCGAAGGCCAGTAACTGACGCATCTGCGCCCACCCCCTTTGCGTAGTTGATTCGCCGATCACTGGGACAGAGCCGCTTTACGTACACGGGCGCAGCTACGAGAGATGAGGCGGGAGACGTGCATCTGTGAAATGCCGAGCTTCTCGCCGATGCGGGCTTGTGTCATGTCCTCGAAGAAGCGCAAATACAGGACGGTCCGTTCCCGTTCGGGGAGCCGATGCAGTTCCTTCTTGGCTGCCTCGCGGTCCACGATGGTGTCGAAGGAGGAGTCGGCGGCACTCAGGGTGTCGCCGAGGCTGTATCCGTCCTCGCTGGGGCCCATCTGCGCGTCGAGGGAGAGGGCGCTGAAGCTCTCCATGGCTTCCAGTCCGGTGTTTACTTCTTCTTCCGTCAGGCGGGTGTGGGCTGCGATCTCGGTAGGGGTCGGATCGGCGGCGCCGGGGCGCTGGCTCAGTTCCCGGCGGGCGATGCGTACGCGGTTGCGCAGGTCCTGCACCCGGCGCGGGACGCGTACGGCCCACATCCGGTCCCGGAAGTCGCGTTTCACCTCGCCTGTGATGGTCGGGACCGCGTAGCTCTCGAAGGCGCCGCGGGACGGGTCGAAGCCGTCGACGGCCTTCACCAGGCCAAGGGCCGCGACTTGGCGCAGGTCCTCGATGGCTTCGCCGCGGCCACGGAACCGGCTGGCGATCCGGTGGGCCATGGGCAGCCAGGTGCTCACCAGTTCGTTGCGCAGCGCGTCCCGTTCCGGCCCGTCGTCCAGCTCCGACATCTCGACGAAGAGCCCGAGAGTGTCGGGTGAGTTGTCGTAGCCGCGGTCTACGGAGGCAGGTGGAGCGCTGTGAGGTTTGGAGGCGTTGTCGGTGTGCGGGCGGCGAGGGGACATCTCGGTCTGCACGCGGGGGTCCCTCCTGGACGGCGCGTCCGGACCGCCGCCAGAAACTGTGGAGGCGGGCTCGAACGAGAGTGATGGGACATGCCGTACAGAGAAGAGCTACACAGACCACCAGCGAAGGCTGCGGGCCGCGCGGCATATCTCCGCTGGGCGCGCGCCTCCGGTCCGAAGCACACAACCCCGCCTGCCCCGCGCCCTCACCCACAAACCCTGCCGTTCAGCGACCTGTATCCGTTCCCGACACCAGGGCCGCCTGTTCGAGTGCTGGGCTATCGGCCGCCTTTCCTGGCGCGACTGGCCAGCGTCGGCCATGTCTATTCAGCCGGTGGCCGTCTCTGACCAGTGCGCATCCCAACTTCGCGCCACGGGAGCTGGCAGGGTCGGGCGCCAGTCCCCCGGGCCGCGATCGGGGGAATCGATCATGTGGCGCAAACCAGCGGACGCACCGCCTACCAACGCGAACTCGACCTTGTCCTCACTCGAACGACCTCCTCGCATCGCCGATCGCCCTGCCCGGCGACACGATGAAGGCGGAGCGGCTCCCATCCCCACGCGCGGGTCGCTTCCGTTGCCGTTCAACGCTCCGCCCGGTTTGCAGGGCGGTGTGCTGAACAGGGCGCCGCGCACTGGTTCATGCGCGCAACAGTGAGGGGCCCGGCAGCCGACTCCGGGCCCCTCGCGTCGTTTCCCAGGACCCAGTTGCCGCCTGGTCGCGGAGCTCGTCGGCCGTGGCTGGCTCAGTGCAGATGGGGGAGGATCCGGGTGCGGTAGAAGTCGAAGAAGCCTTCCTGATCAGGTCCGATCTGATTGACATAGACCTCGTCGAAGCCGGCATCGGCGAATTGCGATACGGCGCCCAGGTGCGCGTCCCTGTCGTCGCCGCAGATGACTGCGTCGGCCATCATCTCCTCCGTGACCAGGGTGGAAGCCTGCTCGAAGTGGGCAGGAGTGGGCAGGATCTGCGCCAGTTCGCCGGGGAGCTGCTGGTTGGGCCACAGCCGGTGGACGGTCTTGATGGCCTGTGCCCGGTCCGCAGCCCAGCAGACCTTCACTCCCCCGATGACGGGCTTCTGGCCGCCTCCGGCCCGGCGGAACTGCCCGACCAGGCCCTCGTCCGGGCTCATCGTCACGAACCCGTCGCCGATTCGGCCGGCCAGCTCGGCGGCGCGCGGCCCGAAGCCGGATACGTAGAGCGGCGGCGGCTCGGCCGGCAGCGTGTAGAGGCGGGCGTTCTCCACTGTGTAGTGCCGGCCCTTGTGTGTGGTCTGTTCGCCGGTGAACAGCCTCCGCAACAGCTGCACCGCTTCTTCCAGCATGTCCATGCGCTCAGACGCCTCGGGCCAGGGGTCCCCCAGGATGTGCTCGTTGAGTGCTTCACCGGTGCCCAGGCCGAACCGGAAGCGGCCCCCCGTCAGCACGGCTGCGGTAGCTGCGGCCTGTGCGTTGATGGCTGGATGCATCCGCACAGTGGGACAGGTGACCAGCGTCGTGATCGGCAGCGAACACACTTGGGACAGCGCACCGATCATCGACCACACAAAGGAGCTCTCGCCTTGCTCGTCGTTCCACGGGTGAAAGTGGTCGGAAATCGCCAGCGCCGTGAATCCGGCCTGCTCCGCAGCCCGCGCTTGAGCGATCAGTTCTGCCGGGGTGAACTCCTCCGACGAGAGGAAGTAGCCGTACGTAGTCATGGGCGCCCCTCACCTGATGATCGGGCAGTGCTGAGCGGCGAGTACCCAGCACCTGCCCCCGTGAACGCACAGTGATCCGGGCGCGCCAGTCCGCTTGACCCTCCGCCCCCCTACTGATCAGTCCGGCAGTCTGCTGCTCAAGGCCGTGAGCTGGGGTATTCGGCGGCAAATGACGAGATTCAGCCCTCCGGGGCGTAAAGAGCAAGACGATGTCGACGGTGTGCCGACTCCTGAGGAGGCGGGGCCCGGGCCCGAGGTGGAGGAGCGGGCGCCGGATGCGCCGACACAACTACCCCGGCAGGCGTGGGGCAAGGTGTTCACCGGAAGCCTGGGCTCTGGAACCAGCCGTGGTTCTTGCACCCTACGAGACGAACAGGCTTGCCAGGATCGGTAAATAAGAACGTGACAGCGTCAAAAGCCGCTCAAACGAGCGATCCGGACACTGGCAGCGCAGTCGGAAAATTCCAGTTTCAGCAGGTGGTGGGCGGCAGACTCGTTCGCCAGTTCACAGTCGGGCGGCCTGACTTGGTGGTAGAAGTGCGGAAGGCGGTGTTGCGAGATCCGGGCGAAGACCCGCCCCTGGCACTGCGGGCACGTCAGCTCCATGCCCGTGACACGGTGGACATCCGACCACGCGCGGCCGCACCCCAGGTCCTCCAGCGACGCGTCGATCCGTCCCCACTGCGGATGCACCGCGGTGTACCCCCCATCGCGTCCCCTCCGTCGCGTCGCTGTCTTCAGCTAAGCGTCTCGGCACGGACAGGTCGCGTCGGCCGATTCGGTGTATTTGGCGGGACGCGACCCACGCTCCAGCGCGCGGAGGCGCCTCACGTGGCTCACAGCCCGCCAGCGCCAGTGCTAGGCCTTCTCTTTCGGATCTCTTTCACGGGCGTGCGATAGGTTGCCCGCCATGACTGAGTTAGGTCCCGTCGCCTGGCCACCTGCCCCGATACGGACCGGACGGCTTGTGCTCCGCGAGTCCGAGGCCCGCGACCGCGTGGTGTTCATCGAGCTGTTCGCCTCGCCAGAGGTGGGCACCTTCATCGGTGGCCCGCGACCGCGTGATGAGCTCAAGCGCACGGCACCTGAGGTACCCGGGCGGCGCCCTGGCTTTTTCGTGATCGATCTCGACGGAGTGATGATCGGCATGATCACGCTCGATCGGCGCGACGCAGAGCGTCCAGGTCACGTTCGTCCGGATGCGGGAGAGGCCGAACTCGGCTACATGTTCCTGCCGGAAGCGTGGGGATGCGGGTACGCCGCCGAGGCGTGCGCGGCGGCACTCGACTGGTTCGCCGACGCCCTCCCCAGCGAGCCGGTGGTGCTCTGCACTCAGACCGCCAACGACCGCTCGATGCGCCTCGCGGCCAAGCTGGGGTTCACCGAGGTGGAGCGGTTCGAGGAGTACGGCGCCGAGCAGTGGTTCGGCGTGTGGTCCTCGGTCACGCCGTCCGGTTGACCTAGCTAGTGCTCTGACCGTGATGGTTCACCGGGTCGCGCTTGGCGGTGAGGGGCTGTGGGCCGGTTGGATGTGGGGACACATCCAATCCAGTGCGTGGAGGCGTGGTGGCAGAGCCGGTCAAAGTCCGCAGACTGACCGACCAGGAGGGGCAGCGGCTGCAGCAGATCGTGCGGCGGGGCAGCACCAGCTCGGTGCGCTACCGGGGCGCGATGATGCTGTTGGCCTCTGCCGGCGGGAACCGCGTGCCGGTGATCGCCCAGCTGGTGGCGGCCGACGAGGACACGGTGCGCGATGTCATTCACCGCTTCAACGAGATCGGCCTGGCCTGCTTGGACCCTCAGTGGGCGGGAGGCCGTCCCCGCCAACTCAGTCCTGAGGACGAGGACTTCGTCGTTCAGACGGCCACCACCCGCCCGGCCAGCTCGCCCAGCCCGTCACCCGCTGGTCGATCCGTAAGCTCGCCGCATACCTCCGCAGAGTCCACGGGCGGGTGATCCGCATCGGCCGTGAGGCCCTGCGCTGCCTGCTCGCCCGACGCGGCATCACTTTCCAGCGGACCAAGACCTGGGAAGGAGTCCACCGATCCTGACCGCGATGCCAAGCTGGACCGGATCGAGCACGTTCTGGACCGCTTCCCTGACCGCGTTTTCGCGTTCGACGAGTTCGGGCCGCTCGGAATACGCCCGACCGGCGGATCCTGCTGGGCCGAACAGGGTCGGCCCGACCGGGTCCCGGCGACCTACCACCGCACCCACGGCGTGACCTACTTCCACGGCTGCTATTCCATCGGCGACGACTCCCTCTGGGGCGTCAACCGCCGCCGCAAGGGCGCCGCCAACAGCCTGGCCGCGCTCAGGTCCATCCGCGCCGCCCGCCCCGACGGCGCCCCGATCTACGTGATCATGGACAACCTCTCCGCCCACAAGGGCGCCAAGATCCGCCGGTGGGCGTGGAAGAACAACGTCGAGCTGTGCTTCACCCCGACGAACGCCTCCTGGGCCAATCCGATCGAGGCGCACTTCGGGCCGCTGCGGCAGTTCACCCTGGCCAACTCGAACCACCCCAACCACACCGTGCAGACCCGCGAGCTGCACCGCCACCTGCGCTGGCGCAATGCCAATGCCCGCCACCCCGACGTCCTGGCCGCCCAACGCCGCGAACGAGCCCGTATCCGCAGCGAGAAGGGCCTCCGCTGGGGCGGCCGACCGCTGGCAGCGGCCTAAGGTTTCTCCGCCACAGCGGTCTACCCGGCCATCTCCTCGGGAGAAAGACGAGTGATCTTCTTTCCCGCTTCGGTCTCGACCAGGGTCAACGCGCCAATCCAGTTCCCGTCTTCGGGATACTCCCAATTGGCCGCGTCTTCGAGAATCGCCGGAAGCTGATCACGAGGCACCAGCTCGCCGGGCTGGAAGCCGTTCTCCCCGGCGGGGGAGGTCCACGGCGCGAGTCGGCGGACCTCGATCCACCCACGATCGACGAGAGCGAGCAAGATTCCCGCCAGCTCGTTGACCGGTCGGGACTGGTCGGCTTCGTCGAGATCGCCCCAGACACCAGGCAGGATGTCGATCTCATAGGAATTGACCATGAAGGCTTCTTCAGACTTGGTCAATGTGTCCCACTCTTGCTTGCTCACTCAGCAATCGTCGCAGAGCCGGGGGCACGGCAGGCTCCCTACACCGCTGACCAGACCATCCCAACTCGCAGCTCACCCTGACCCGGTGAACCTTCGCGGTCACAGCACTAGACGTGTGCGGAGACTCGAAGCGCCGACGCACTGCCGGGTGGAATGTGCGCATAGGGTCGCGGGAGCAGGTACCGACTAGGTACCATCCCGGTATGCCATCACTGAATGTGACCTTCACCGACGACGAGATGGAAGCTGTGCGCGCTTCCGCGGCAGCCGAAGGCAAGAGTCTCAAGCAGTACCTGCACGATCTTGGTGTTCGCGAGGGGCAGCGCCAACGGTTCGTGAGTGGCGCTGTTCGATGGGCGGACAGGCTGCGCGAAGAGTTCGACGAGGCGTTCCCCGACGAGGTTCCCCCCGCGTACCGCGATCGAGGCGCTGCCGCCGCCTGATGATCTTGTACATCGATGTCGCGTGGCTGCTGGACGTCCAGGAGGCCGCGCTCGGCCACGACGACGTGGCGGTGGCCGACTACTCGGCCCTTGTCGCGGCCGTCGCACGCCACAAGACGCGCATGCCGACGCTCGCCACATCCGACCCTGACACTGCATGGCGCGCGGCCGCGCTTATGCACACCCTCGTGCGTCTCGAGCCGCTCCCCCACCGAAACAGCCTCTTCGCCGCGTTCGTCACCGCCCAGTACATGGATCAGTCAGGAGAAGGGATCGACCCTCCCTACGGAGCTCTGCCTGAACTGATCCGTAAGGTCCGTGAGACTCGGCTGAGCATTTTCGCCATTGCGGACATCCTCCGGTCCTGGCGGCTCTGACGCCGGCAACGGAGCAGGCGCACATCACTTCCGAATGGATACGAACCAACCGGAGACCTGTCCCGTAAAGGATCTTCGGGCGAGTGCGGATGACCGGCGTTCGGTCCGCTTGTCCATCCGGCGAGGGTGAGATTGTGCAGGCGAGCGATGCCGCTCATCTCGTGGTGGCCTCCGTCGCCACCCAGGCCCTGCTCTGCCTCGCCAGGCGACGAGCCGACGTCCTCTTCGCCATGCGCCGCGACGGAACCTTCTATGAATCCCGGCCCGCCACCTCAGGCTGATTCTCCTCGGGCACGCCACACATCGGGCAGTCCCATTCGTCGAGACAGTCGATCACGACAGGGTGATTACAGAAGACGCACGGACGCATGCCCTCATCAGCTGATTCCTGCCCACGCGCTTCATCACTCATGGCAGGCAGAGTGCCAGACGGCCTCCTGCCCGGCACCCGCCACCTTGACCAAACACATAGGGGCACCCCACGGGAGGCCATGCGGCTGCCTCGCCTCAGGCCTGAGGCGGCTGCTCAGGAGACTCCCGAAGGATGGCGACACGCCTGAGGCAACCCCACGAGCCGGCGAGGCACAACAGCGTGATGCCTACGTCGCCGCTGAGCGTTGCAACATCGGAATAGTGGGCGATGCGCCGAAGGCCAGCCAGGGCAAGGCCGCCAAGGACGGCGGCGAGCAGGTACCAGACAGCCTTCATGGAGAGCCCCCAGATGTGCGTGGTGAAGGCGTCAACGTAGCGGCGTCGGCAGCTGGCCGTCAGACCTTTGGCAGTTCACCTGGCTTCGCCTCGATGATCTCCACGTGGGTGGCGTCGCCGGCTTCGAGGCGTGCCTTCCGGTCCTCGGCGCTGGCTTTGTCGTAGGCGACGGCTGCCGCGCGCGGGGTGCCGTCGGGGTCGGTCCAGGTGAGCCCAAAGTTCTGCATCGTGATCGCCATGGGGACATCATCGCTGGTCGGACCCACAGTGGCCCGCGTGCGACCGTCGGGCCGCCGCCATAGCCTGGCGGTGAGGCGGCCCACCACGGAGGACTCTGCATGCCCCGCACCATCTGGTCCGGCGCCATCAGCTTTGGCCTGGTCACTTCTCTGAACTAGGGCCTCTCTAACGGTGTGTCATTGAGGGGCTCGTGGCGGGGGGTCGATGGATCAGCGCGCCGACGCGCGGACAGGACGCCACCCTGGAGCGGCTCCGCGTCGACCGACAGCTCGAAGAGGCCATGGTCCAGGGCCCTAACCCACTCCACCTTGCCGAGGTCTTCGGCCTCGACGAGAAAACCCGCATGCGCTACGCGGACTCCGCACGAGCCATCCTGGAACAGGCCGCTGAACAGCACCTTCGATGAAATCTGGTCGACCTGGACGCACCGTGAAGGAATCATGGGCGAGTGACGTCGGCTGAAGCAGCAGCAATCGCTCTACAGGACCATGCCGCTCTCTGGGACATGGGGGAAATCCGCGCAAGCGACGTGGTGAATGCCGCCTGTGATGCGCTCGTCGCTGGACTCGACACCCCCGGCCGTAGAATGCTCGCCGCCTGCGCGCGTCGAGGCGGACTACGACGTCCACGACCTGCTTCCCGCAGCACTCGACGAACTCGGCCTCGCCTTCTATCCGGTCGGCAGCGAGGCCGGTCAGGAAGCCGCCGCCCGAACCCTCGCACGCCGCATGCTCGCCGGAGAGCTCACGCCTTGGGAGTTCACCTTCCGGTTCGTCAGCCACGGACATGAGCTGCCTCTAACCGAGCGCCTCGCTGCGAGTACGACATCCTCGGATACGACGACAGAACCGTGGACCAGGTCGATGCCGAGGTGACCATCGAAGCCCGCCGCCTCGCCGCCCACCCCACGGTTCCCGCCGAACCCATCGATTCGCCCAGCTGATGCACACGGACCGACCCGCAAGTTCCCGCTGAACAGACTTCGGTTTGCCTGAACCCACGGGCCTCACTGGCCTCGGGACATCGGTACAGCCGTTGGCGCTGAGAACGACCGCGGTCGGCTAGCTGTACACAGCGATCAGTGTTCTCGGGGCAGTTTGGGCAAGCCTGCTGTACGGACTCGTGGCGTGACTACGGTCCGCCGTGTGCCGGTGGAATTCCTGCCTGATGAGCAGGCCAATGCGTACGGAACCTTCAAGAAGAACAACGGCTCGCCCCTGTGTGGCGGTGGAGTCGGGGCCGGGCGCGGGTCAGGTTGTCGAAGAACACGACGATCTCGGGATGGTTTCCGCTGGTTCGTTCCGGGAGGATTGGTGTTGCCGGATAAGTCTGCTGCCAACGGGGTGGAGAAGAGGGGGATTCTGGTGGGCAACGCAAACGGTTCGGATCAGGAGTGGATGGATCTGGCGGACGCGATCGCGCTGCTGCGGGATCAGGTCGCCGAGGCGCAGGACCGGATTGCTCGCCCTGCGGGCACAGGACAGCGGGGGGTGCTGTTCACGATGGGGGAGATCACTTTGGACCTCGGCCTGGAGCTGACCGGCACCAAGGGCGTCGACGGCGGTCTGCGATGGAGCGTGATCAGCTTGGGCGCGAAGAAGGAAAGCGGCAGCAAGGCCACCCACACGGTGAGCGTGAAGCTGACCCCGCATCGGCCTGACGGCGGTGACATCGACGTCAGCGACGAGGTATAGACCTGCTGGCGGGTACTGCAGGCATCGGCGAGGCAGCGGGGAGCAGCTGATGGAGTTGGACCGGCGAGTGCAGATCCGGGTGAACCGGCTCGTGAAGGGGGTGAGAAACAAGGGGTTCGGATCGGGCTACCTGGTCGCGCCGCGGCTGGTGCTGACCGCCGCCCACGTCCTAGACCACATGGACCCGGACGCCGACGGCCCGGTGATGGTGACCCTTCCCGACACCAGCGAGCAGCTGTTCCTTGCGGTGGTGCGCTGGCAGCGCAAGGACGCCAGCATGGACGCCGCGCTGATAGAGATCACAGAAGACCCCTGCTGGCAGGTCCCGCAGTCCCTAGGTGACATGCTCACCCGACCGCCCCAGCGCTACGGCCTTATCATCGGAAACCGCCCTCAGCCGGTCGCCGCGACCGGCTTCCCCCGCATGCAAAAGGACATCGCCGACGGTCGGCGCGGGGACGAGCAGTTGTTCGGCGATATCGCCCCGGGCACCGGCTCTCTGGCGGGCCGCTACGAACTCATCGGCAAAAACCCCACGTTCGCGGCGGCAGACGTCGCTGGTAGCGGGAGTCGCTGGTCGGGCATGTCGGGCGCCGCCGTCCTCACCGTCGACAACGACGGCGACGACCTGTTGTGCGGCGTCGTGCGCCGCGACCGTCAGGCCGATGCCGGAGGCACCCGCCTGACCGCAACTCCCGCAGCCCGCCTCCTCGCCGACGAAACCTTCCGCACGCTCATCACCGAGCACACCGGCTGGGAACCCGCCCTCGAACCGGTCGAACCCATCCGCCTGCTCAAGCCTGCCGCCGTCGACCGCAACCTTTCCTCCCCCGCCGCTCTGCTGCGTGCCGACGCCGAAGCCGTCGCCTTTCACGACCGCGACAGTGAACTCGCCGACCTGCAGGCATGGTGCGAGAACGGCACGCCTGCCATCCAGGTACGTGTGCTGACCGGTCCCGGAGGACAGGGCAAGACCCGCCTCGCTCGCCGCCTCACCGAAACCCTCGGTTGGCGCGGCTGGGTCACCGGACACCTGAGCTCCGACCTCACCGACGACCCCGCTCCGGTCGCCGTCCCACCCGACTTCACCACCCTGTCCACCTCTCTGAACCTGCTCCTGGTCGTCGACTACGCGGAGACCCGCCCTCGCCTGCTCTCCAGCCTCATCACCAACCTGCACCGCTCCCGCCAACGCGTGCGCGTGCTGCTGCTCGCTCGCTCCGACGGCCCATGGCGCACCAGCTCCCTCGCGAAGGTTCCCGCTGTGCGGGAACTTCTCAAAAGGGCCCCGGTCGTCCCGCTCGCCCCGCTCACTCCGACGAGCCGGCCCGCCCGGGCCCGGCACGATGCCTTCCACGAGGCGGCCCACGACCTCGCCCGCCTCCTCCCGCTGCTTGACCTGCCCGCACACGACTGGACTTCCCTCGCCGCCGAGCTCCGACCCCCTGCGGACCTGCACGACTACCGCTACGACAACGTCCTCACGCTGCAGATGACCGCCCTGGTCTCCCTCTTGCAGCACGGACCCCGCCCAGTCGACACATCGCCCGATACCACGCTGGAGAGCACCCTCCTCCTACATGAGGAGCGCTTCTGGGAAGAGAGCGCGAAAGGGGCCGCTTACAAGCTCGACCTGCCGACTTCCACCCTGGCAGCTGCCGTGGCCGTGGCTGCCCTGTGCGGAGCTGGCACGGAGAAGGAGGCAGTGGACGTCATCACGACCCTGCCCGGCCTGCCCGCCCATCAGACGAAGTTCGCCGCAAAGTGGCTCGCCTCCCTGTACCCAGCCGACGGCGGCCGCTACTGGGGCTCCCTTCAACCCGACCGCATCGCCGAGTACCACGCCTCCAGCACCCTCGCTGAAGGCGACTTCACGCTGCCTGCTCTGCTCGGTGCGGCAGCCTCTGGACAGCAGGCTCAGCTCATCATCGTCCTGGCCCGTGCCGCCATCGCTCACTACAACGCCGGCCGCGCCACAGACAGCGAAGACGTCCTGCACACGCTAGACACGGCTCTGGACACCGCCTCCCTCGCCTACCAAGTCGTCCAGACTGCGGCAGAGGCACTCCCCTCCCCGTCCCGCATCACCAGCTCCCTTGCCCTTCGCCTCACCACTGCCCTCACGCGCGCCTACCAGCAACTTGCGGCGGACAGCCCCGCCGCCTACGAACCCAACCTCGCCGCCTCGCTGACCAACCTCGGCGCTAATCTGTCGGCGGTGGGGCGCCGAGATGAGGCTCTGGCCGCCACCGAAAGGGCGGTGGAGATCCGGCGTCGGCTCGCGACGGAGAACCCGGCCGCCTACGAGCCCGACCTCGTGCACTCGCTGACCAACCTCGGCGTTGATCTGTCGGCGGCGGGGCGCCGGAGTGAGGCCCTGGCTGCCGCCGAGGAGGCGGTGGAGATCCGGCGCCGGCTCGCGACGGAGAACCCGGCCGCCTACGAGCCCGACCTCGCCACCTCGCTGAGCAACCTCGGCATTCGGTTGGCGGAGGCAGGGCGCCGAGGTAAGGCTCTGGCCGCCACCGAGGAGGCGGTGGAGATCCAGCGCCGGCTCGCGACGGAGAACCCGGCCGCCTACGAGCCCGACCTCGCCACCTCGCTGACCAACCTCAGCATCGAGTTGGCGGAAGCGGGCCGCCTGGACGAGACGCTCGCCGCCGCCGAGGAGGCGGTGGAGATCCAGCGCCGGCTCGCGACGGAGAACCCGGCCGCCTATGAGCCCGCCCTCGCCGCCTGGCTGACCAACCTCGGCGCTGATTTTGCGGAGGCGGAGCGCTGGGATAAGGCTCTGAACGCCGCCGAAGAGGCCGTGGAGATCTACCGTAGGCTCGCGGTGGAAGATCCGGCCGCCTATGAGCCCGCCCTCGCTACCTCGCTGACCAACCTCGGCGCTGATTTTTCAGGGGCTGGTGATTTTCTCGGGGCGCTACGCGCGACGGGCGAGGCGGAGGAGATATACCGTCGGCTCGCGGTGGGCGATCCGGCTGCCTATGAGCCCGCCCTCGCTACCTCGCTGACCAAACTCGGCGCCCATTTTGCGGGGGCTGGTGATTTTTCCGCGGCGCTATGCGTGACAGGAGAGGCTATAGAGCTTTACCGCCCATACCTTGCCACAATGCCGTCCGTGCTCCCGCGACTGCATGAGGTTCTGGGCCTCCAAGCAGCTCTGCTTGAGGGGCTCGGGCGTCAGGCGGAGGCAGAGACAGTCCGTCGCTGGCTCAGGGAGAATTCACTCCGGCCCGATTCCCACAATTGACGACACCGAGGTCATCTTCACCGTTCACGAGCTCAAGCGCCTGGCCCGCAACGCGGCCGAACTGAAAACGCTGTCGACCGAGCGGCAGGCCCCGGCATCCAGTTCGAACTCCTCACCGAACCGTCCACCGCGATCTACGACCCCTATGGCATGGGCGCGATGTTCTTCGCCGTGCTCGCCGTCGCCGGGCAGATCGAGCACAACCGGGAGACGACTCTCGAAGGCCAGGTCACCGCTGCGAAGAAGGGCAACCACGGCGGACGTCCCAAGGTCAGACGTTCCGGAGAACGAGAGCCGCTCCGACTGCCGCCTCGGTACTGTGCCTTCGCATGACCGACACCGAGATCGAGATCACCGCAGACCTGGTCCGTGACCTGCTGAATGAGCAACATCCAGACCTTGCAGGGCTGGCCATCCGCGAGGTGGCAGGCGGCTGGGGCAACCAAATGTGGCGACTTGGGGACGAGTTGGCCGTGCGCATGCAGCGCATGGACCCTACCGGGGAACCCCAGCTGAAGGAGCGGCGGTGGCTGCCCGTGCTGGCCCCGCGCCTGCCGCTCCCGGTGCCGACCCCGGTGCGGTTCGGCGAACCATCCGGGCGCCGCCCTCCGCCTCTCAGCTGCGCGCCATCCCGGTATCGCGACTGCAAGGCGGCAGACCCCGCGCTAGAGGTGGGCGATGCGGCTGTGCGGGGCTCGGTGTGCGCGCCGGTCCGGCAGGGGGCCGCCGATCAGGATGAGGCGGGTCGCGCGGTGGCGCTGGCCGGTGTAGAGCTCGAGGAGTTCCCTATTGAATGAGCGTGTTGAAGGCGCTCTGGAGGGACACACTCGGTGACGTCCTGGCGGATGACATCGGCGGTCGGCGGGCCGGAGGCTGCTGCTCACCGTGCTGGGCGACCAGTCCTCCTGGACCCAGAAGACCATCCCCCTGCGCTCGCCGCCGAGCTCAAGCCGGTTGGTGGGCAGGTGCTCGCGTCGTGGCCACAGCGACTCCAGTCGAGCCTGTCGGCCGGAGCAACCTGGTCCTCGAACGAAGACCTCGTCAGGACGCTCGCGCCGGTCAGGTGCCGATCGGCGCGAGCGTGCTGCCAGTTGTACCGGTGTTCACCGAGGCCGGCATGCGTGTCGAGGGGCGGAGGCCCGGTGCCGTAGAGGCCGTCCCGTCCTCCGAGGCTGGTTCGGCATGTCCGGGGCGGTCAGGGCTTTGCCAGGGCAGTTCGAAGAGCGTCCAGGGCGGCGGTGCGGAAAGCGGTCATCGAAGGTGCTTTACCGTCGAGCAAGGCATCAGCACCGTGGTACATGCCTGGTTCGAGCCGCAGCTCGCAGGCGACGCCGGCCTCGCTCAGGCGTCGGGCGTAGTCGACGTCTTCGTCGTGGAACAGGTCGAGGTCGCCCACGCCGATCCACGCGGGCGGCAGCCCGGCGAGGTTCTTACGCCTTGCCGCCGCAATGTAGGGGCGATCGTCGCGGTCCTGTGGCGGGCGGCCGAGGTAGGAGGTCCAGGCAAAGCGGTTGGAGTCCGGGGTCCAGGTGTAGAGGGCGCTGTTCGGTGGGTCGACGCGTAGAGCCGTGCGGTCGTCGAGCATGGGATAGAGGAGGAGTTGGAACCGGACCGGCACTCTCGAATCGTGGGCGCGCTGGACGACGGCGGCGGCGAGTCCGCCTCCGGCGCTTTCGCCGCCGACGGCGATGCGTGCGGGATCGATGCCGAGGGCGGCGGCACTGGCGTGAAGCCAGCGGAGCGCACCGATGCAGTCGTCCAGAGCTGCGGGGTACGGATTTTCGGGTGCGAGGCGGTAGTCGACGCTGACGACCAGAGCGCCGAGTTCGTCGGCAACGCGGCTGCACCAGGTGTTCTCCTGCTGAGCGGCACCCATGACGGTTCCTCCGCCGTGGATCCAGAGCAGTGCGGCGCGTGGCGCTTGGCCTGATGGTGCCTGGTAGGTGAGCACCTCGACGGAGGGGTCGTCGGTCGTGGCCGGCAGTGTGCGCTGCTCGATGCGGACGCCGGGCCTGGAGGCGGCTCCCGCCAAGGGCACGACGCGGCGTGCGATGGCCAGAGTGACCGGGTTGCTGAAGTTCAGCGGGAGGAAGAGCACGGGGTGCCGCAGCTCGCGGGGGACTGCCGCCAGAGCGCGGCGACGTGCGCTGATCGCTGCGGCAGCGCCGAGAGTTGCTGCGGCGCCCAGGCCGCTGAGAACGCGTCGGAGTGTCATGTACTGCACGCCTTTCGTTCGGGTGGTCGCGGTTCTCGGCTTCAAGGGGTGGCGCCTTGCCGGTCGGCCGCACCTTCCAGGTCGGGCAGTGGCTGCCGGCAGATCTCGGCCTTGCCGCCGGGAAGGCCGAACATCCGCAGCAGATCCTCGGCGACATGGTCGGCCGCTTCGGCGTCGTCGCGATCTGGGTTGCCGTGCAGGAGTCGGCCGAGGCGGGGCCACGCCCGCGACGAGGGCTTCCGCTTGACACGACCACCTTATCGGTAACAGTGTAGCCATTATGAATACCTGGTCTGAGCCCCAGCCCGATTCCCGGTTCGTCGAGGTGGACGGCCTGCGGATCCACTACAAGCGCGCCGGGCACGGCCCGGTACTCGTGCTGCTGCACGGCAGTGCCTCGTCCCTGCAGCACTTCGACCGCGCGACGGACCTGCTGTCGGATTCGTTCGACGTCATCCGTCCCGACCTGCCGGGGTTCGGACTGACGGGCCCGCGCAAGGACCGCGACTACCGGATCCCGGCGTACGCCGCGACGGTGGCGGGCTTCGCGGAGGTGCTGGGCGTGCCGCGCTACGCGTTGGCCGGCAATTCCCTGGGCGGCAACATCGCCTGGAACGTTGCGCTGGATCATCCGGAGCGGCTGACCGGCCTGGTGCTGGTCAATGCCACCGGCTACCCGGAGAAGACGGTGCCCGCGGGGATGCGCCTGACTCGCAACCCGCTGGTGCGGCCCCTGCTGAGGCGGGTGATGCCGCGCGGGGCCATCGAGCGCAGCCTGCGGGAGGCCGTCGGGCCGCGTTCGCAGATCGTGGACGACGTCATGGTGGACCGCGCCTATCAGCTCATGAGCCGCACCGGTAACCGGTCGGCCTTCGTCGACTTCTGCAACACCGGCCAGCCGGATCGAAGCGCGCAGATCCCCCGCATCACGGTGCCCACGCTAGTGCTGCGCAGCGCGAGCATCGACGGCCAGCACTTCGCCCGCGACATCCCCGGCGCCCAGGAGCTCGTCCACCCCCACGGCGGCCATCTGCTGCCGGAGGAGAAACCGCAGTGGGTCGCGGACGCGATCGCGAAGTTCCTCGGCTCCCGCGCCGGCACCCCCGCGAACTGAGGGCAAGGAGACCCTGCCATGAAGTACTTCGTCGCCCCGGGCGAGGACCGCAAGCTCACCGCCGACTCGCGCAAGGAACTACGCGGCAGTTTCGTCGAGCTGTCCGCCGGCGTCACCCACTACGAGTTGACGGGGCCCGAGGCTGGGGACGTGGTCCTGATGGCGGGCGGTCTGACCATCCCGCTGTCCTACTGGGACGGCCTCGTCAGCGAGCTGCACGCCCACGGGCTGCGCACGCTGACCTGCAGCGCCTACGGCCGCGGCTACTCCGACCGGGTACAGGCGCGATACGACGAGACGCTGTTCACGCGCCAGCTGGCCGAGCTGACGGACCGGCTCGGCCTGACGGCGCGGCCCCTGCACCTGGTCGGCACATCCATGGGCGCACTCGTCGCCATGACGTACGCCGCCCAGTACCGCTCATCGCTGTCCACGCTCACCATCGTCGGACCCGCCGGTCTTGCGAAACCGCGGTTGGCCTCCCCCGACCGGCTGCTGCGCAGCGACCTGCTGGCCGGAGTGGTCGCCCGCCGTCGCGGCCTTCAGCTGCTCCAGGGGCACCTCGGGCACAATGTCCGGGACCCTGAGCTCGGCGCGAAGTTGACCGAGATGGTCCTCGGCACCCTCCGCTTCGAGGGCTCGCTGTACGCGGTCTTCGACACCCTGCAGCACCTGCCTCTCGCCGGCCGTGACGACCTCTTCCGGCGGACGGGGGCGCTGGGCATTCCGACGCTGCTGCTGTGGGGCGACGAGGACACCGTCACGCCGCCGGTGCACTTCGACGCGGCGCGCGCCCTGCTGAAGCCCCAGAAACATCACGTCATCACCAAGTGCGGGCACATGGCCCCGTTCGAACGGCCTCGCGACGTCGCCGATCAGCTCGTCTCGTTCGTGTCCGCACGCACCGAAAGGCTCGACTCATGAACAACCCGCAGACCATCGACGTACTGATCGTCGGCGCCGGCCCCTCGGGCTCCGCCCTGGCGATCGACCTCGTACGCCGTGGACTCGACGTCCGGATCGTCGACAGGTCCCCCCACGCTTTCGACGGCTCGCGCGCCAAGGGCATCCAGCCCCGCAGCCTCGAAGTCCTCGAAGACCTAGGCGCTCTCGACGACGTGCTGGCCGGCGGCGACCTCTATCCCAAGCTCGGGCTCCATGCCGGACCCCTCGGCATGCCGTGGAGGATGTTCCCCACCATAGAGGCAACCCCGGACGTCCCGTACCCGAACACCTGGCTGATCCCGCAGTTCCGCACGGACCGCGCCCTGCACGCCCGGCTCGGTGAGCTCGGCCGCGAGGTCGAGTTCGGCAAGGAACTGACCGAGCTGACGCAGGACGAGGACACGGTGCTCGCCAAGGTGGTGGGCGCGGACGGGGTCGAGGAGGTCGTCGCCCGCTACGCCGTGGGGGCCGACGGCGGCTCCAGTGCGGTGCGCAAGCAGCTCGACATCGGTTTCGCCGGGACGACGGACGAGTCCGACCGCGTGCTGATCGTGGATGCCTCCGTCAGCGGCCTGGCCCGCAACCGGTGGCACATGTGGCCCGGCCTCGGCGGCAAGCTCATCGCCGCCTGCCCGCTCCCCGGCAGCGACATGTTCCAGTGGATGATCCGGCTCACGCCCGACGAGGTGCCGCCCCAGGAGATCGGCGCCATTATTGACCGGATCCACTCCCACACCCGCAACCGGCACATCCAGCTGCACGAGATCCACTGGAAGTCCGTGTTCCGGCCCAATATCCGTCTTGCGGAGCACTACGGTCGCGGACGCGTCTTCCTCGTCGGCGACGCGGCGCACGTCCACACCCCGGCCGGTGCCCAGGGCTTGAACACCGGCATGCAGGACGGCTACAACCTCGGCTGGAAGCTCGGCCAGGTCCTCGCCGGAGCCGACCCGGCCCTGCTGGGCACCTACGAGGCCGAGCGGCAGCCGATCGCCGCCGGGGTCCTGGGACTGTCCACGGAGAAGTGGGGCGGCATCGCCAAGCTCGACCCCTCCAGCATGAAGCGCGGCAAGGACGAGCAGCAGCTCGCCCTGACCTACTACGGCGGCCCGCTCGGCCCCGCCGACGGCGACAGCAGCGACACCGGCACGCTGCACGTGGGCGACCGCGCCCCGGACGCTCGACTGCTCGGCGCCGAGGGCGCCGAGACCCGCCTGTTCAACCTTTTCCAGGGACCGCACTTCACCGCCATCGCCTACGGCCCCGGCGCCGCCCGGGACCTCGAACTCCTCGACTGGCCGACGACGGGCGCCCAGCTGAAGCGGCTGACCGTCGGATCGGCCGCGGGCGACGGCCGCGCCTTCTCCGACCACGGCAACACGCTGCGCAGTGCCTACGGCCTGACCGGCAACACGGTGCTGCTGATCCGCCCCGACGGCTACATCGGGCACATCGCCACCCGGGACTTCCGCACCACTACGCAGGCCGCCGTGCGGGCGATGACGCCGCCGACAAAGAGCCGCACCATGCCCTAGCCGCGCCACACCTAACCCGGTCCGGGGTCCCTGCATGAGCCGCACACTGCTGGGCGGGGCGCACGACGGCACGATGACGCCGCACCGGTCGGACACCGAGGTCGTCGACTTCTCCGACCGCGTCATCATCGGCCAGCCTGCGCGGGAACGGCTGTTGCGCGACGCCCCGAAGCACCATCCCGAGCCAGGGTGCCGCCGACGTCACGGCCAGCGAGCAGCAGGAACTCCCAGGCTCCGGTGCCGGGGCGGGGCACCCTGTGCGACGAATGCACAAGAGTGGACCGTCGCCGACAAGCCCTGACCTGATCGACCAAATCGCCCGTTTGGACGCCGCGCGATGCGCCCGGACGGCAACCCGACCGGGCCCGCCCATCCAATAACAGCCTCGTGACGACCTGCGCGCCATCGGGTCGTCACCCTTGACGCCCCCGCCGCCCCGACGCCGACACCCTGGAATCACCTCATGATCCTCACCATCACCCTCGCCTGCCTCATCGCCCTGATCTTCGGGGCAAGCGGAGTGCTCAACACGCTCGCATTGCCGAAGGCACGCGAGCTGGCCGCCGAGACCGGCTTCTCCGTCGCCGCTTACCGCCGCATCGGCGTGCTGCAACTGGCAGGAGTCGCCGGCGTGGCGCTCGGCCTCGCCGTGCCGCCGCTCGGCGGCCTCGCGGGGGCCGGGCTTCTCCTGCTGCTCGCCGGAGCTGTGGTCGTGCACCTGCGCAAGGGCGACCAGGTTGCCAAACTCGTGCCCGCCGCCGTGTGCGCGGTGCTTGTCGCCTCATACCTCGCGGCCTTGTTCGCCTGAAGCGCTGCCGATCGAGTCCACGCCTCCACGGATGGGCAGCGCCAGCAGTCGCCCTGAAAGCAGAGAAACGGCTACACTGTAGCCAATATTAGAGTGGCAGGAACCGCAGCCACCTGGGCCCGATGGCGCTCAAGCCGCGCCCCCACGGTCCGCCGACTTCACCAGCGCCCCTTCGTCCACAGTGCCGACCCCGAGGGGTAGACGATGCCCGTCCTGATCGCGATAGCGATCTACGCTATCCGGATCGCACGCGCCCCCTTGGACGCGCGCCTGAAAAAGCGCCACGTCGGACCCCTGTCGGTCACGACCGGAGCGGTCATGCTCTACCTGGCCTGGGACTGGCTCAGGCCCGAGGGCCTCAGCGCCGTCTATTTCATCGGCGAGTTCGCCGGCGTCCTGTCCGCCTACCTGATGTCCTGCACCCTGGTGCTGGCCACCCGCCTGATGTGGTTGGAGCAGTGGTTCGGCGGCCTGGACCGCATGTACCGGCAGCACAAGCGGTACGCCATTTGGTCCATCCTCCTGCTCACCCCCCACCTGCTCCTCCACTTCTTCTCCGGTTTCGACGGGAGCCAGCACGGCTACGCCCACCAAACCGCGTCGGTAGGAATGGGCCATCTCCTCGGTGCCGTCTCCACCATCGGCCTGCTGCTGCTCGTCCTCATCTCACTCGGCCAGGTCGGCCGCATCCTCCGACTGCCCTACCAGCGCTGGCTGTTCCTGCACCGCCTCACCGGCCTGCTGCTCCTGTCGGCGCTGCTGCACGGCTGGTTCCTCGATCTCATCATCAACGGATCCACGCCCCTCCTGGCGATCTACGTCACCATGGCCACCATCGGCATGACCGCCTACGCCTACGACGAACTGGTGCTACGGCACAGGGAACCCCGGGCGGACTACACCATCCACCGTGTCGAGCGGCCGACACCCGACATCCTCGACCTCACCCTCACGCCCACCGGCAAGACGGCGCTTCCCGTGACAGGAGGCCAGTTCGTCTACCTGCGCGTCGGCGGGTGGCACGAACACCCCTTCAGCGTCGCAGGAACGCAGGACGACGGCTCGGTACGCCTCACCATCCGTGCCCTGGGCCGCGGTACACGCGGCCTCTACACGGACGTGAGCGAAGGACACCCCGCAACCCTCAAGGGCCCCTACGGCATGTTCGACCACACCCTCGGCGGACCCCGGCAGATATGGATCGCGGGCGGCATCGGTATCGCGCCCTTCCTCGGCTGGCTCACCCACCCCGGTGCAGCGCCGGCCCAAACCGACCTCTTCTACTGCGCCCCCACCGCCGAAGACGCACCGTTCCTCCCGGAACTCACCGCAGCGGCAGCACACCGCCCCGAGTTCCGGCTCCACCCGACGTTCAGCCGCCACCACGGCCGTCTGACCGCCGAAAGAATCCAGGCCGAGGCCGGACCGATCACCCCCGCCACGCACATCTTCCTCTGCGGCCCCGCCTCAATGATCGAAAACCTCACCCGCGCCCTCCACCGCCAGGGCGTCCCCCGCGAGCACCTCCACGCCGAACACTTCGCCTTCCGCTGACGAACCGCCGACCACTCGGGTCACGACAGCCGTAGGCCTGAACATCCGGCGACCGGTTGCCCCAGCCGCCTATGCGCCGGCCGAGACATCGTCCTGGCTGGTCAGGCGTCGTCGCGCAGGTGGGCAAGCCCGCTGAGAAGGAGTTCGAGTCCGAAGGAAAACTCGTCCTCGATCGGAACGGGCATCGACCCGGCGACGGTGACCGTGGCCGGGAACAAGGCTGGATCGACGCTCTGGAAGGCGGCGGACAGTCGTGCGTCCGCGAGTTGCCCGCCGCTGCCATGACCGTTGACCTGTATGGCGAATCCGAGGACGTAGCGGGCGAGGGTGGCAAAGGCGTGGGCGGCCAGTCGCGGCGGGAAGCCGCTGTCGAGCAGCGCCGCGACGCAGTGCTCCCGCAGCGCCATGGCGTTCGGCCCCACGGGTATCTCTTCGACCATCAGGCGCGCCGCGTTCCGGTGCCGGGCCAGGGCGTCGAACATGGTGTTCGCGACCGTCCGCAGCGCTTGCTGCCAGCCCATCGCGAGGAGTTCGTCGCCATTCAGTTCCACGGCGCCGAACATGCGGTCCACGACATGGGCGACCAGTGCTGTCCGGTTGTCGAAATGCCGGTACAGCGTCGCCGTGCCCGAGCCCAGGCGCTGGGCCAGCGTCCGCATCGAGAGAGCGTCGGCCCCGTCTTCGTCCACGATCTGCAGTGCGGTGGAGACGATGCGCTCCAGCGGCACGGGCGGACGCCCCGGCCCCCGACCACATGCCGGGGTCGCTCGCGTAGGACCAGTTGCCGCCACTGAAACGTCCACCTCCTCAGCCAACACCATAACAGCAACACCGTATCCACTATGGAGACCGCCGGTTGGACAGAGAGTGGCGGCGCCCCTTCGGATCCGCCCACGATGACCGGATCACCGAGGACGGCGGCCACGAGGTGCTGGGAGTAATGGTCGGCGTCAGCGAGACCGAGGTGTTCCGGACCCAGTTCTTGCGTTCCCTGCGTGAGCGCGGCCTGGCCGGGGTCCGGCTTGTGAGCGGTGACCACCACCTGGCGCTGGTCAAGGCCATCCGCAAGGTCATGCTCGGCGCGGCCTACCAGCTCAGCAGCGTCCGCGACTGCGAATGGCCACGTCCATGCCGCTGATGACCCCGGTGAGCTCGCCCAGGGAGTCCGGGACCGAATCTCAACACGCTGACTTGACAGGAAAGAGGAGCTGCAGCATCAGCTCGTCGGTGCCGTCGCGGCGGCCGGTGAGCGCGTAGCCGATCTGCACGGGCAGGTGAAGGTCCCCGAGGGTCAGGGCGTCTGGCGCGCCGAGGGAGCGCTGCAGGGTCTCTGCAGCGGTCCAGGGGCCGATCCCGGGCATCAGCTGGAGGCGGGCGGTGGCGTCGGGCAGGGACATGGCCGCGGCTTCCTCCAGACGCCGTGCGTGGCGGCAGGCGCGCAGGATTGCGGTGGCGCGGCGCGGTCGACGCCTGCGCGGTGCCATTCCCGGGACGGAATCATCCGCCACACCTGCGGCGGGGGCATGACGCGCATCCCGTGCGGTGCGGGTCCGGGTGGCTGTTCTCCGTAGCGGGTGAGGAGGCGGCGCCAGGCGTAGTGGGCGCTGCCGGTGGTGATTCGCTGCTCCAGCACGGTGGGCACGAGGGATTCCATGACCAGGCCGGTGCGCGGGAGGCGCAAGCCGGCGTGTTTGCGGTGTGCTCGTTCGACGACCTGGTGCCGCGGGACGAACGCGGCGGGGTCGTCGTCGGCGCCGAGCAGGGCGGGAAGGGCTTCCAGCGTCCAGTCGTCTCCCGGTCCCCAGGCGTCCCCGGCGATCACAGTCCCGTCGGCCGGGCTGACGTGCTCGGTGATCTTCAACGTGACGGGGCCATGGGGTGTGCGGCACGTGCGCCACCACGTGCCGTCCGCCTCCCGCCGGCAGGTCGGGTCACTCTTACCGCGCCGCAGCACCCGCAGCGTGCGGGCCAGATCGTACGGCTCGGGCGGCACCCATAGGCGACGGGGCATGCCCCCACCCTAGGCGCCGCCTACGACAGGCCGTAGGTCGCGCGTCCTCCCTGTCAGGCGGCGGTTTCGACGTCGGCCTGCTGAAGCGGGATTGCGCCGTCGGCGTGCGTAAGGGCCATGCGGGCGGCAACCAGAGCCGCACCCTTGATGCCCTCGCTCTCGCACCGGTCCCACCACGTGTGGCTCTGGACGGCCGCCGTTGCCTTCCTGAGGTCTTCCCAGAGTTTGTCGTACGTGTCGGCTTGGTCTTTGGACCAGCCGTCGGTGGACGGGCGTCCGCGCCTCTTTTGGTCCGGGTCTCCCGCCCACCCCTCGTGCGGTTCACGCGACCAGGGGAGCGGCGCCTGGTGGGCGTGGAGCTCGGCGTACAGCGTGGCTTCCCGGCGCTGTGCGTCGAGCAGGTCCTTGGGGAATGCGAGGGGGTCGAACGGGGCGTCGGCGGGTGTGGCCTGCGCGGAGCTGTCGTCCTTCGAGGTGGGGGCTGTGGTCATGCCTCGGAGCTTAGTTCGAGCCGCAGAAATCTCCAGCAGAGGGCAGAGGAGCCACGGCTGCTCCGATGTGCCGCAGCGCGCTCCACGGCCAGCTGGCCAAGGAACGCGCGGGACCCGAACCTCGCGCGGGGCGTACTGCACAGCGCCGACAACGCCCGAGATTCACGACACAGGGCACCCACGTCGCGCGGGGCCGCATCAGGCAGGCGCCCAAGAAATCAAATGAGCGTGCGAAGGAAGGGTCAGGTTCACCAATTCGCACACTTGTGCGAATGACGGTTATGGTGGATACCTGGAGAGGTCACAGGTCAGGGCGAGCTACACGAGATTCTGGAGGTGTTGGACGGTGGATTTACTCACCTGCACGTCGCCTCCGGCTACTCGGCCCGCTACGGCGCGTCCCTCCCCGACGCCCTCGTCCAGCGCGCCGCCGAGCGCGGGATGACGACCCTGGCGCTGACCGACCGGGACACCGTCGCGGGCACCGTCCGTTTCGCCAAGGCCGCAGCGGCCGCCGGTATCCGCCCTGTCTTCGGCGTCGACATGGCCGTTGCCCCGCTCACCTCACCGGACCCCACAGCCGGTCGCTCCCGGACGCCGGCGCGCGGCGGTGCGCACGTTCAGGAGCCGCTGCTGCGGATCACGCTGCTCGCGCAGAACCTGTCGGGGTGGGCGCGACTGTGCCGCTTGGTGTCCGCCGCGCACGCTGAGGCCGGGGATGGCCTGCCGGTCGTGTCGTGGCCGACCCTGCGGGCGTACGCGGATGAGGACCTGGTGTTGATGCTCGGACCGTCCGCCGAGCCGCTGCGTGCGCTGTCCGCCGGCCGGCCCGACATCGCGGAGCGGCTGCTCGCTCCGTGGCGGGACCTCGCGGGTGACCGGCTCCGTCTGGAGGCCGTGTACTTGGGGCTGGAGGGCACGGGGGCGGGCTCACTGCGGCTGGCGGCACGCACCGTGGGCCTGGGCGACCAGCTCCGCGTCCGAACAGTGCTGTCCCAGTCCGTCCGCTACGCCGACCCCGGCCAGCACCAGCTGGCCGACGTCCTGGATGCCGCGCGGCTGCTGCGGCCCATAGACCGTCGGCGCCTGGACAGTGGCGAGCGGTGGCTGAAGGGACCGCAGGCGATGGCCGCGGCCGCCGAGCAGGTCGCGCGCGCCGTCGGCGACGACCGGGCCCGGGCCGCCCGTCTGCTTGCAGAGACGGAGGCCACTGGCCAGTCATGCACCATCACCGCGGCCGAGCTGGGGATGGGGCGTCCGCATTTTCCCGAGCCGTCCGTGGTGGGCGCCGGCTCGGAGGCGGGTTCGGCGATGCGGCTGCTGCGGCAGCGCTGCGAGGCCGGGATGATCGCCCGCGGCCTGGACCGCGACGAGCCTGCTGTCCGGCAGCTCGACTATGAGTTGGACGTGATCGGCCGGCTCGGATTCGAGGGCTACTTCCTCGCGGTGGCTCAGGTGGTCGCGGATACCCGGGCCCTGGGGATTCGGGTGGCGGCGCGCGGGTCCGGTGCGGGCTCCATGGTCAATCACTCGCTCTTCGTGGCAACAGCCAACCCTCTGTCTCACCGACTGCTCTTTGAGCGTTTTCTTTCAGAACGTCGCACTTCGCTGCCCGACATCGACCTGGATGTGGAGTCGGAGCGGCGCTTGGAGGTGTACGACGCGATCATCGAGCGATTCGGGAAGGAGCGGACCGCGGTCACCGGCATGCCCGAGACCTACCGGGCCCGGCACGCCCTGCGGGACACCGGGCTCGCTCTGGGGATTGCGCCGCAGGTGATCGGTGAGGTCGCCAAGAGCTTCCCGCACATCCGGGCCCGCGACATCCGCGGGGCCCTCGCAGAGCTGCCGGAGCTTCGCGAACTTGCTGGACGCGCGCAACAGTTCGGGCCGTGGTGGGAGCTCGCGGAGGGTCTGGACGGCCTTCCGCGCGGGTATGCCATGCACCCCTGCGGAGTGATCATCTCGAACGTCTCGCTACTGGACCGCGTCCCGGTGCAGCCGACCCCGGCCGGATACCTGATGTTGCAATCCGACAAAGAGGATGTCGAAGATCTCGGCCTGCTGAAGCTCGACGTGCTGGGCGTACGGATGCAGAGCTCGATGGCTCACGCGGTCGCCGAGATCCACCGGGCCACCGGCCGGGCCCTTGACCTGGACAACCCCGATCACGTCGACCTCGACGACCCGCTGGCGTTCAAGCTGATCCAGGCGTCCGACACCGTCGGCTTGTTCCAGCTCGAATCTCCCGGCCAGCAGGACTTGGTGGGCAGGCTTCAGCCGCGCCACATGCAGGATGTCGTCGCGGACATCAGTCTGTTCCGGCCCGGCCCGGTCAAGGGAGGCATGCCGGCGCTGTTCATCGCCGCCCGGCACGGCGCGACTCCGCGCTACCCGCACCCTGACCTGGAGCCGGTGCTGAACGACACGTACGGTGTCGTGATCTGGCATGAGCAAATCATTGCGATCTTGGTCCGGATGACCGGCTGCGACCGGGCCGCAGGTGATGTCGCCCGTCGCGCCCTGGCCGACCCGGACCGGTTGCCTAGGGTGGAGGCCTGGTTCCGCCGCACCGCCGGCGAACGCGGCTATGCCGCAGACGTGCTCGACGAAGTGTGGTCGATCATCTCCCAGTTCGGGGCGTACGGATTCTGCCGTGCGCACGCCGTGGCTTTCGCTGTCCCGGCCCTGCAGTCCGCCTACCTGAAGGCCCACTACCCGGCATTCCTGTATGCCGGACTCCTCGAACACGACCCTGGCATGTGGCCGATGCGGGTCATCGTCGCCGATGCCCGGCGCCACGGCGTGGCCGTGCTGCCCGTCGACGTCAATGCCTCCGGCGCCCAGCACAGCGTCGAGAAGACCGACGAGGGCTGGGGCGCGCGGCTCGCGTTCTCCACGGTGAAAGGGATCAGCGAGACAGAGACCGAGCGGCTGGTCGCCGGACAGCCCTACAACGGTCTGCAGGACCTGTGGCAGCGGGCCCGCCCGTCCCTGCCCCTCGCCCAGCGCCTCATCCGGATCGGCGCGCTAGGCCCGCTCGCGGGCGGCCTGACCCGACGGGACCTGCTGCTGCAGGCGACCGAGCTGCACCGCCAGTCCCGCAACCGCCGGGCCGGCGAGGGACAGCTGCCCCTGGGCGGGGAGCTGGTGACGGCACAGCCGAGCGGCCTGCCGGAGATGACCGGCCGGGACAAGCTGAGTGCAGAGCTGGAGACCCTGTCGATCGACGTCACGCACCACCTGATGGACCACCATCACCGGCTCCTGCGCGAGCTCGGCGCCACCGACGCCGCCCACCTCAAAGCGATGGCTCCCGGCCAGAGGGTGCTGGTCGCCGGCGTGCGGGCCTCCACGCAGACGCCGCCTATTCCAAGCGGGAAGCGGGTGATCTTCGTGACGCTGGAGGACGGCTCCGGACTCGTGGACATCGCCTTCTTCGAGGACTCTCACGAGGCGTGCGCCCATACCGTTTTCCACAGCGGGCTCCTGCTGGTGCGGGGAACTGTCGAAGCACGCGGGCCGCGGCGCACCGTGGTCGGAAAAATGGTGTGGGACCTGGACGAGGTCGCCGCCGCCCGCCGCGACCACGGCCCGCAGGCCGCCCTCGACCTCCTCGGCCGCCCCTCCCCCGCCTCGACACCCGCCCAGCCCAGTACCTCGGCGCCTCAGCGGACCCTCACGGACGGCACGGCAGGAGCGAAGCTCCACCCGTACGCCGACCTCCAGCCGGCCGGGACCCGGTCCGCGGACCTGCGCCGACTCGGCCACCGCAGCCAGGGAAGCGCCGGGTGAACACCATGAGCAGTCGCTGCATCCTTCATCTGCGCTTCGACCTGCCACCAGGCTCCGACGCCGAACTGCCCGAGCAGGTGCGCCGCCTGCTGGAGAACATCACGCCACGGGTGCAGATGATCGAGCCGCACAGCGCCGTCCTCGACCTGAGCGGCGCACTCCCCTACTTCCAGCGCGACGTCCGCGGACTGATCAACTCATCCAGCTGCGGATCATCGCCCACTACGGCCTCGAAAGCGCAGCAGGCGCGGCACCTACCCGGATGCTCGCCACGATGGCATGCGCGCTCACCGCGCCCGGGCGGCGCCTCGTGATCGAGGACACCCCCGAAGCGGTCAACGGGTTCCTGCGGCCGCGGCCCGTACGGGAATTGCCTGGGGTTGGCGCCCGAGCGGCCGCGACGCTCTCCGACTACGGGCTGCACACCATCGGTGACGTGGCCGACGTTCCCCAGCTCACACTGCAGCGCCTCCTCGGCGCTCGCCCGGGCCGCACCCTCCACGAGCGCGCGCACGGCCACGACACCACAATCGTCGACCCGACCCCCACGCCGGCCAGCATGAGTAGCGAGCACCGCTTCGAACGCGACGAACTCGACCCGGCCCAGCACCGACGCGCCCTGCTCGCCCTCTCCGACGACCTAGGCGCCCGACTGCGCACCTCCGGGCGGATCGCCACCGGCGTGACCTGCACCGTCCACTACGCCGACGGGAGCTCCACCCGCCGCGGCCGCACCCTGCCCGAGGCCACGCAGCACACCGTGCTCCTGGCCCGCACCGCATACGCGCTGTACGACTCCCTCGGCCTCCAGCGCGCCCGGGTGCGCAGCATCGCCCTGCGCGCCGACGCCCTGCGCCCTGACGAGCGGGCCTGCCGCCAGCTCACCCTCGACAACGAAGACGACAAGCCCCTCGCGATCGAAGCCGTCGCTGACCGCGCTCGAGCACGCTATGGACACAGCGTGCTCTACGCTGCCGTCCTTGCCGTGACTACGCGAAGAACGTAGACCTGCCGTCCTTTTGCCCGCCTCGGTCACCCCGGTCGGACAGGAAGTCCGGGACGCGGCGCGAGAACTGTGCGAGGGCCTGGGCTGGAGCTGGAGGTCCTGGACCAAGCCGCCCTTCGCCCACCCGCCCACAAGTCCGCTCCCGCGACCGCCGCTGACGGCCTCGGTTGGCTGCACACGGCGACCGCCGACTTGGCTTCGCTGTTCGAGAAGGGCAGGTCCATCAGCCGCGGCCAGGTGGCGAAAAGACCGCGTCCGGCGGCCACGCCCCGGTTGCCGGGCACATCGCCGCTCTCTTCTGGGCGCTGAACGAGCACGGGGAGGCCGCGGAGCTGCTGCGCGGCGTTCTCAGCGCCCTCGACGAGCACGACGCCAGCGAGTAGAGGCCGCTCGGCTTTCTGGTCTTGGAGTACGGAACCGCTCATCAGGGGGTGCGCTCGCCCTGGTGTTATCAGAACAGCCGCAAGTCGACGTGCTCGGCAGCTTGTTCGATCCGCTCCGGCCGCCACTTCCACCCTGGGCGCGCTTCGAGTTCCGCGACCCGGGTAGCCGGAAGCTTTCCCTGCTGATGGTCGGCACGGATAGAAGCGACTTTGACCCCGAGCGGGTACCCGTCCTCCATGTGTCCGTACGGGGCGCGGGCATGGCCGGTTCGGGCGACGAACGAAGCCAGGGCATCGGTGAACATCTGCCAGCGGAACGCGCTCCAGACCCACACCCACCCTGGTACCGCTTCGAGGAGCTGGATCTGCACTGGGGGAAGCTTCCCCGCGCGGTACAGGCGCCGCTGTTCCATGACCCACCCGCCCAACGCGCAGTCGCCCTCCCAATGGGTGCTGGCGGGACGGCCGTGCCCTTCCCGTCCCGCGAACGTCCGAAGGGCCTGCAGTTGCTCCTGGAATCGCGGGGGCGGGCCGGTCCACTGCCACGCCGGCCGTTCCACGGTCCGGGCTGCGCCGATCTCGACGGCCAGCACGGCGCGACCGGGCGCGTCGAGGAACGTGAGGAGGTGAGTGAGCAGATCGGGGACGAGGGTGTCCGCCTGGGCGGCAGGCAGGATCGGCACGACCAGGTCGTGGTCGTGCGTCGGGACGAGTGGGGTTTCCCTGAGCCTGACGACTTGCCAGCCGACAGCGCGCAGCGCCTGCGACTTGGCAGCGTCGTGGGTGTCACGGCCGCGGTGGTAGAAGGACCCGTCGTACTCGAGAGCCAGGCGCAGCGCGGGGATGGTGATGTCCGGTTCGCGCGTTTGGCCGTCGAGCCCCCGGACCGGTGCAGGGCGGGAGTCGACCGTCAGGTTCGGAAGTGCGTGGGCGAGGGCGGATGCGAGCGCGAGCTGGCGCAGCGAGGTTCGCGTGGGATAGCAGTCGGGGCACCCACCGCCCCCGTTCGCTGCGGCCCGCGTCCGAGCGACGACTGGCAGAGTCCAGGTGTGCCCGAACGCGCAATGCCAGGTCGCCGTCGTGCTCGAGGTCGCGACGTAGTGGTGCGCTGTGCGGCCGCCGTTGAGGGCGGGGTCCAGCTCTGTGGCGATCTGCGGGAACAGGGTGGCGAGGCTGTTGGTGACCGACACGTGCTGGTTCAGGCAGAAAGGACAGCCGTGACCGGTCCGGGCCCGGTTGGCGACAGTCGTGCACCAGCGGTGGTCTGGGCCCATCGGACACCGCCACCACACCTTCTGGCGGGCGGACTGGTGCAGCGACTGCGGTGTGTGCGGCGCGTTCTTGGCGAAGTCGAACTCCGCAACCAGTTCCGGAAGGAGCGCGAGAGTGTTCGTCTTAGACGTCCGGCGGTTCGCGCAGTAGGGGCAGCCGTTGCCGCCTTTCGTTCTGGCCACGACGGACGCTTCCCACACGTGGTCCAGTCCCCCGCTGCAGCGCCACCACAGGACCTGCGCTGTGCCGGCCAGCACCAGCCCCGGGAGCAGGCCATCGTTTCGCTCGGGGCACAGTTGCGCGGCGACCTCCGGGTAGAGGGAGGCCAGGCTGTTCGTGACGGAGAGCTGATACCCGGCGCAGCACGGGCATCCCGTGGGGTTCTTCGCGCGGGCGCGGGCGCTCGGGCTGGCTGCCCACTCGTGATCACCCCCTGCCGGGCACTTCCACCAGACCTTCGTTGCACTGCCGGGCATGACGTCCTGGGGCCGCGTTTCGCCGTTGCGGGTGGGGTGCCACTGGGCGGCGATGTCCGGGCGCACGCTGGCGAGGCTCGTGGCCGGTGTCAGCACGCGGCCGGCACAGTTGGGGCAACCTGCCCTGCGTCGGTCGGTGCGCGGTCCGACACCGGCCACCCAGCGGTGATCGCAGGTCGAGCAGCGCCAGCCGACCTTGCGATGCGATCCAGCAACGATCTGGTCGGCGGTCAGGCCTGCCGTGGCAGGGGCCTCAAGGTCGAGCTCGGCGGCAACGTCCGGGCAGAGCGCGGCCAGGCTGTTGGTCTCGGAAGGGTACTTTCCGGCGCAGAACGGGCAGCCCGCGCCGACGGCGGCTCGCCGGTAGGCAGGCGCCTCCCAGACGTGGTCGTCAGCCTTCCCGCAGCGCCACCTGCGGGGCTGTCGGCTTCGAGCGGGAATGCTCGCCGCTGGGCCTTCGTCGGGATGCAGTTGCTCGGCGAGGTGCGGGAAGTCGGCGAGCGTTGCGCCGGCAGGAACGACTGCGCGCGTGGAAGGTCGGGGAGGCACAGCGGGAGGCTACGGGGAGGCTGTGACAACACCGTCCCGTCGGCCTCTGCCCGCGAGCCGCCTGTCGTCGGTTCCCCGCGATCGGCAAGGGGCCTTGACGATGCACTACTGGTTGAGCAGTGGTGTCAGCGTCTCGCGCAGTTCGTCGAGAGTGCGATATTGCACGGCATCCATTCCGGCCTCGCGGGCTGCGATGACGTTGGCTTCGGTGTCGTCGATGAACAGGCAGCGCCGGGCGGGGGCCCCGACGAGTTCGGCGGCCAGGTGGTAGACGCGAGGGTCGGGCTTCGCGACACCGATGCGGGCGGTGTTCACCACTGCATGGGCGATTTTGTCCAGTCCTTGGCCGGCGAGGTCCTGCTCAAGGCGGGTGGTTCCGTTGGTGACCAGGGCTACGGAGGCGACGGCGCGAACCTGGGTGAGCAGATCCACCAGTTCCTGGTCGACGACGGGGACGCGTTCCGTCCAGGCGGCTACGGCGGCCTGGGCCCGCTCCTTGGAGCCGCAGATGGCGGCGAGGTCGGCCGCCACGGCGTGTCTCCACTCCGCGTCGGTGATCTTCCCGGTGACGGCGGGGAGGACGCGGGCTGGGGCGAAGGCTGCGGATGCGAGCGCGCCGGCCGGCAGCCCGTTGGCTTGTTCGATCTCGGTGTCTGCGGGCCAGTGGCGCAGGACTCCGTCGACATCGCAGAGTACGGCTTCATACGGCCGGAGCGGGTGTGCCGGATGATGCTGAGTCATTCCCGCAGTGTGCGGCCCCGTACGGCGAATCGCCGGGTTATCCGGTCAGGACGACGGGCCGTGCGGGGGCACCGTTGGTGAGGACATCGGCGAGCAGGCCGGCGAGGCCGAGGGGG
Source organism: Streptomyces sp. NPDC059371 (assembly GCF_042751995.1). Taxonomy (NCBI): domain Bacteria; kingdom Bacillati; phylum Actinomycetota; class Actinomycetes; order Kitasatosporales; family Streptomycetaceae; genus Streptomyces; species Streptomyces sp. NPDC059371. Next base: position 35,651 of record NZ_JBHYXD010000047.1, read on the forward strand.
TAGACCGTCTCGGTGGTGGCGCTCAGTTCGGACAGGGTCCACCAGCGCTGCTCGCGGATGTTGTCGGGCTGGGTGGCCCGGTCGGGCGCCACGTCGGCCGCGGCGACTCGGGTGAGGAAGTACTTCTCGACCTGGCGGACTTGTCGTCCGCCGACGAGATGGTCCTTGCTGCGCTCCGCGAGCTGCGCTCCCAGTTCGACCGTGTTGCCGTCGATACCGAGTTCCTCGCGCAGTTCGCGGAGCGTGGCGGTGGCGTGGTCTTCCCCGTCCTCCAGCGATCCGCCGGGTGTTGCCCAGAAGCCGCCGTTCTCGTCGTAGCGCAGGAGCAGGACGCGGTTTTCGGCGTCCAGGACGATGGCGCGGGCGGCTTCCCTCAGCGGTGGAGTGGAGGTTGTCATGCTGTCCAGTCTGGCAGTTCCCAGGGCGCGGTCAGGCCCGTTCGACCAGGTATGGGCCAATGCATGCGGCGTCCAGATCGCAGTCCTGGAGTGTGGCGAGGGCGTGAGCGGGGGTCTCGACGATGGGTTCGCGGTCGTTGAAGGAGGTGTTCAGGACGACGGGCACTCCGGTGCGCTGGTGGAAGTTCTGGATCAGCGCTCCGTAGGCGGGTGTGGTGGCCGGGTCGACGGTCTGGACGCGTGCGGTGCCGTCGACGTGCACGACTCCGGCGATCTTGTCGGCGCGATCGGGGCGGACGGGCGGGGCCAGCAGCATGAAGGGGCTGGCCACATCGAGGTCGAACCAGGCGGAGGCGTGGTCGGCGAGGACGGCCGGCGCGAAGGGCCGGAACGGTTCGCGGTGCTTGATCCTCTGGTTGAGGGCGTCGGAGCTGCCGGTGGTGCGGGGGTCGGCGAGGATGCTCCGGGCGCCGAGCGCGCGGGGGCCGAGCTCGCTGCCGCCCTGGAACCATCCGATGATCTTTCCCGCGGCGATCATCTGGGCGGCTGTCCGGGCGATGTTGCTCTCGCGGCGCCACGTGAAGGCAGTCCTGCGGCGTTCGACGAGTCCGGAGCGGGGATCGCGGCGCAGGGCCTGTTCGATCTCCTGAGGGGTGTAGTCGCGGCCGAAGTAGTCGTGGGACAGCGGCCGGCGGGGCAGGTCGCCGGTCAGACGGTGCCAGGCATACAGGGCACTACCGAGGGCCTGGCCGCGGTCGGATGAGGCGGGTGGGGCGAAGTAGCCGGTGACCGTGCCCAGGCGGCGGATCTTGTCGGCGGCGACGCAGTTGAGGGCTACGCCGCCCGCGAGGCACAGGTTGCCGAGGCCGGTCGCGGCGATCGCCTGTTCGGCGAGCGTGCCCAGGGCTCGCTCGGTCTGGCTCTGGACGTAGGCGGCGGCGTTCCTGCCCAGTTCGTGCTTGCCGCGGCTGCCGTGCGGGCCGAAGTCGAAGCCGGTGCGGGCGGCGAGGTCGGCCACGCCGGGGGCGTGGCTGCGGGTGAGCTGTCCGTGGACTTGGGTGTCGACGACGTCGAACAGCGGGGCGAGGTAGAGGCCGGCATCGCCGTAGGAGGCGAGCGCCATGGTCTTCCCGGCTTCCTGTTCGTGCCAGCCGAGCCAGTTGGTGAAGGCCTCGTAGGTTGCGCCGATCCCGGCGGAACGGGGCCGGGTGGCGGGGTTGCCTCCGAGGCGTTCGATGCCGCCGAGGGTGGCCCGGTAGTAGGTCTCGGTGTCGTTGTTGTTGCCGCCTCCGTCGACGACCAGCACGGTCGCTTCGTCGTACGGGCTGAGGCAGTAGGCGGTATAGGCGTGGCCGAGGTGGTGGTCGACCGGGATGATCCTGGCTGGGTCGATGCCGAGGTGGGTGAGACCGGTTTCGGCCCGGGTGGGCGGGGTGCGGCCGATACCGCTGACCGCGACCAGGTCGACGTCGGAGAGCGTCAGGCCGGCCGCGCGCAGGCAGTAGAGGAGGGATGCCTGCCACCCGGGGCTGTAGCGGGTGCGGTTGAGTCGCTCTTCACCGATCGCGACCATCATGGTGTCGGTGATCAGGGCAGCGCCGCCGTCGTGGCCGAGGTTGATGCCGACGACGCAGGGGGTGCGTGGCATCAGGCGGCCCTCCGCTGAAGGTCGGCGAGCGGGTCCCACAGGCGGGTGCTGCCGGAGTGGTCGCGGCGCAGGGCGCCGAGTTGGCACAGCTGGACGGTATCTCCGCGGTGGTGGATCGGGTGGGTGAAGGGGTGTCCGAAGGCTTCCAGACCGCCGAGCCTGGCGTAGGCATCGGTGAAGTGCTCGTCGAGCACAGGCCGTGAGTCCGGGGCGGGTGTGCGGGTGAGGCGCCGGGCGCTGTGGTCGAGTCCGGCGTCGGCGAGCAGGGTGGAGCTCTGGGCGAGGACGGTGTCCGGGGTGGCGCCGTCGGTGTTGATGACGAGTGGCTGGGTGGGGCAGAGCGTCGGCGCGATGTCGGTGTAGAAGGTGTGCAGCCTCTCCAGGAGGCCTTCGTCGAACCACTGCTTCCACCGGGGAAGTTCGGCGACGTTGCCGCGGCGGGCCAGGCTTTCGCCGGGGCTGACCAGAAGGATGGCGGTCAGGACGGTCGTGGGGAGTCGGGGAGCGATGTGGCGGGCGTAGAAGTCCCGGGCTGTGGTGTAGGGCAGGGCGTCGTCGGCGCGGGTGGCGTAGCAGTAGGCGAGGGCGCCGAGGTGGTTGCGGTCGGAGATGACCAGGCGGGTGTCGGGGTCGGCGGTGAGATGGCGCATGGCGCGGGCTTTGGCCAGTTCGTGGCGCAGGAACCAGAGGGTGTGTGCGGCGGGTGAGGGGTGCACGGGCGCGGCCAGGCCGGTGGCGAGGCGGGCGTTGGGCTCGGTGAACCACACGGTGTCGTCGCCCAGGGCGCTCACCATGCGGGCGAGGAGAGAGGTCTTGCCGGCTCCGGGCGGGCCGTCCAGGGCCAGGACGGGGGCGTTGCTGACCATGGTCAGGCTTCCTTTCGTGTGCTGAGGCCGGCGAGGCGGGCCAGGGCGAGAGCGAGTTCCTCGACCCGGAGCGCGAGGTGGACGCTGGTGGGCAGGTCGGCGGGGTGCTGGCCACGCAGTCGGGCGTCGGTGGCCGCCCACATGGCGGTGAAGGGGTCACCGAACTCGGTGGTCGTGCCGGCGGCGGTCGTCAGCCGGGTGGTGGCGGCCGGCTCGTAGGGGCGGGCGAAGTCGATCGTGGCCGCCTGGGCGTTGTCGGCGAGGTGGATCTGCTCGCGGAAGACACCGTCGGGTGTGGCTGTGATCACCAGGGTGAAGGGTTCGCCCGCCGGGCCGTGCAGCGTGGCGTGCACGGACTGTCCGGCCGGGTCGAGCGTGCACGCCGTGGCGGTGGTGCCGGGTACGGCCAGGACGAGTGCGGTCAACAGGTGGTAGCCCTGCCAGAGCAGGATCTGCAGAGCGGTGACCTGATGGGGTTCCAGGTCGTCGGGCACGGGCTGGGGCGGGTCCTGGTCGAAGGTGTACGGGGTGAAGCCGGCCGGGAGCAGGCGGCGGCGGGCGGCCGCATCGAGTCCGTCGGCTTTCACCAGCCACCCGCCGTGCGGCTCGGGGACCTGGGCGAGCGCGGCGTGCAGTGCTGGGTCGTGGGCACGCATCGCGCCGACCTCCAGCAGCAGGCCCGACTTCGCTGCCCGGGCGGCGAGTCTGCGGGTGCGCGAGACATCGAGGCAGACCGGTTTCTCGGTGACGACGTGGACGCCTGCGTCCAGCGCCTCCTCGATGAGACCCTCGTGGACCCCGGTGAGGACGACCACGACGTCGGCGTCCTGCAGCAGATCACCGGCCCGGGCGGCAGCGCGCGGGATGGCGAACCGGGCCCGTGCGGCGCGGGCGCGTTCCGGGTCACGGTCGGCGACCGAGATCACCTCGAACGCGGCGGAGGCTGTGAGGACGGGGAGGTGGAGGCCGAAGGCCGCGGCGCCGCACCCGGCGACCGCGACCCGCCACGGCCGGTGGACCGTGGCGTCGTGGGTGGGGGTCATCGGCGTGCCTCCGGGTGAGTCCAGCAGCGGGTGGCGGCGTGGTGGGACAGGCGGGCGATCTCGCCTGCGGGCAGCGCCCGCAGCTGCGGGTTGAACAGCTCCACCGACAGCGGCCCCTCATATCCGCACGCCGTGAGCGCGTCGGCGAACGTGTTCCAGGACAGGGCGCCGTCGCCGGGGAACAGGCGTTGGCCGTCGGTGAGTTCACCGGCATCGGTGCCGGCCGGGATGTCGGCGATCTGCACGTGGGTGATCCGGCCGGGACCGAGCGCGGCCAGGTGCGCGGGGTCGGATCCGGCGGCCGCCCAGTGGAAGGAGTCCACCAGCACTCCGGCATTGCGGGCCCCGGACTCCTGCAGCAGTGCGGCGAGTTGGGGCAGCGTGTCGAGCACGGGGTGGGGGCCGTCGAGTTCGGCGGGCAGGTCGCTGCGGACGCTGACCGCTTCGACAGCGAGCCTGATCCCGTAAGGGGCGGCCGTGTCGGAGAGGTCACGGATCCGCTGCGCCGCCAGGGCCCGGGCGGGTCCGGATGGGAGGGAGGAGCGGGGGTTGAGGACCGTGGTGGCCACGGTGCATCCCAGGTCGGCCATGGCTTTCAGCCGCCGGTCGAGTCCGGCGAGGCAGGCCCGGTAGGTGTCCGGGTCGACCAGCAGCGGGGCGGGCAGGACGTCACCGGCGGGCAGGATGCCGCTCGCTGCGGCCACCGTGAGGCCCAGTTCCTGAAGCAGATTCCGCAGCGCGGGGATGCCGTAGGTCTGAGCCTGCTGGATGGACACCTCGACGGTGGGAAAGCCCGCGCCGGCCGCCAGGGCGAGGAACTGGTCCAGCGGGATCCCGCTCAGGGTGGCCGGGTTGAGGCAGGGCACGAACCGCTCGGCCGCGGGCGGGATACGGGTGGTGGATGCGCTCATGCCGTGGCCAGCTTTCCGTCCAGGAGCTGCTCGCGCAGTACGCCGAGGCCGGCCATGACGTCGTCGATCACGCTGCGGACGATGTCGGCGGGTACGGCCTCGTGGCCCGAGGTCTGCACGATGACCTGCCAGGGGTCGGTCAGGTCCCGGCCCGACTGGGAGACGAGAGCGACCGCGCAGTCCAGCCCGGTCTGCTCGTGCAGGCGGCGTGAGGCGTCGGCGGCCGCCAGGTTGTAGAGCTTGCCGACGTGGTAGACGGGGTTTTTGCCGGACACGCCCTCCGCGGACCAGGGCCGGAACATGCTGATCACCCCGTTGGCCCGGTTGCCGCGGCCGACGACGCCTTCGTCGCCAGACTCGATGGAAGATCCGGTGGCTGTCAGGTACAGCTCGGGCCGCTCGTCGACGTCGCGGGTGTTCACGGCGACCCGCACCCGGTGTCCTGGCGCGATCTGTGCCGCGAGCTCCCCGATCAGGTCGCGGGCCTGGGCCCGGCGGGCGATGTAGGTGTCCAGGTCCGGAGTCTCACGGGCGATCTGCGGCACGCACGCGGTCACCTGCACAAGGCCGGCGTGCCGAACGACCATGATCTTGATGTCCGTGCCGTAGTAGGGGTGCGCGGCGCGGAAGGCCTCCCCGGTCAGGTGGGACTCGATACCGAGGGCGAGCTGCTCGGCCGTCCCCAGCGGCCAGTAGGCGACCCCGGCGCTGCTGTCGTTGGAGAACAGGCGGTGCCGCTCGGCGAGGTCGTCGAGGCTGCGCGGCGCGAACCACCGCTGGCGGGAGGCTTCGCGCTGTGCGGTGTCGGGGCCGCTGACGGCGCCGGGGCTTGAGGCCTGGGTGAGCCGGGGCCGGACCTCGACCCATCGCTCGACGTCCAGGCGTGGCAGAGCTCCGGCGAGGTAGTCCTTCGCGGCGGTGGTGATGATGTCGTCGACCGGGATGGTGTGGTCGCCCAGAGCGCTGGTGATGCGTCCGTTGACCAGGACCTGGACAGGCGCGGTGAGCTCGCCATGGCTGAAGCGCACGTCGGCCGCGCCGCCCAGCAGGGAGAGCTTGTCGGTGTTGTGGTGCAGGATCGCCCCGAACCTCTCCAAGCAGTAGCGGCTGTAGGCGCGGGAGATCGCCTCGGCGGTCCCGTCGGCGAGGGTGTCGGGGTGACCGGTTCCCTTCCGTTCGACGACTTCCACGCCTTGCGGGGCGGAAGCCGGGGGGAGGCCGGTCGTCGTGATCACGTCCATGAGTCGGTGGTCTCCTTCGTCGCGGGAAGCTGGGCCAAAGCGATGGGGCGGCGGCCGCGCAGGCGCAGGCGGGTCCGCTCCAGGTGGTAGGCGCCGATCCGGGCGAGGTCGCGGGCGCCTTCGACCGCGCGAGAGCGGTCCAGGAACGTCCACCCGGCGGCGAGATTGATGCACGCGCCGTGAAGGGCTGCTCGGCCGGCCTGGATCGCGGCGGGCTCCACCCTCACGCTCAGATGCATCCGGGCCACGCACACGCCGTGCCCGGCGCCCTGGCGCAGGAAGTAGGGCAGCGTGGTCTCTCGCCGGTACACCGGGTGAGACACGAGTGCGTCCGGCTCGATCAGGGTGGTGTGGCCGGCCTGGCGGGCCCGGTCGATGAACTCGAGGTCCTCGCAGTCGCCCATCCACCGGCCCCGCCGTCCCAGGTCGGTCCGGAACAGTCCGATGTCCAGGGCGGTCTGGCGGTGAAAGAGCAGGTTGCAGCCGGTGACCCAGTACGGCCACACGGCCACCTCCCGGCGGTTGGGCCAGTCCACGGCGCCGTGACACTCGCGCAGCGACTGGGTCAGCGTCACGGCCTGGCCGCCGGGGTACTCCACGGTGGTCCGGCCGCCGACCGCGAAGACCTGCTCCTCCTCGATCGCGGCGAGAAGGGCTTGCAGCCAGTCGGGATCGGGGGTGATGTCGGGGTCGGTGATGGCGACGTAGGGGCCGCGCGCCGCGCAGATGCCGCGGTTGCGTCCCGCACTCAGGCCCGGCGTCGGCTCGTACAGGACCCGGACGGTGAACGGCCAGTTGCCGTCACGGATCGCGTCCTGGATCGGGCGGATGGGGCCGGGCCGGTCGTTGTCGACCACGACCGCCTCGAACTGTGCGGTCGGCAGGGTCTGCTGCGCCAGTGCGTCCAGCAGCTTGCGGATCTTGCGGGTGTTGCCGCAGGCGCTGACAACGACGGACACCTGCGGTGACTCGGTCTGAGACATGGGGCTCCCTTCTCACACGGATGGGGGATGGGATGCGCAACATGTCACCGCCAACACCCCGTGCCGGGGAAGGAATTTGATGTTGCGGAGGTGTTGCGGACCCTGCTCCGACGTCCTGCGCCGGTCTGCTGACGAGGGATAAAGTTGCTGGTCACAAGGGAGATTGCGCAGGAGGGGGAACGCGATGTCCGACCCGCTGTTACGGCATCCGCTGGCCGTGCTGCGTGCCGACCTGGGGCTGACCGCAGCTCAGTACCTGGACCGGCTCGACGACGTCCACTACGCGCTGGGATACGGCCGGATGGCCAAGGGCCGGCAGAAGATCAGCCGGTGGGAGAACGGCGTCAACTCCCCCGACCTGCACGCCCGGTACGCCATGGCCCGCCTCCACGGCATCCGTCGCGAAGCCGTCGACGAACTCGGATGGCCGGCCTTCCTCCTGCAGTCCTTCTCCGATGACCGCCCCGTTCTCGACAGCCCCTGGACCCTGGCAGGTACCGTGGCAGCAGTAGCCGCTGCCGCTCGGGGAGGCTCCATGCAGGATCGACGGGGATTTCTCATCGCCAGTGGCGCAACGCTGAGCGGACTAACGGCCAACTGGAGCCTCACGCTCACCCAGCCGGCCGCCGCGGCCCCGGCAAGCGCATCCCCTTCAGGCGCGCGCCTCACACCGGCGCTGCTCGACACCCTCGAACAGCGCCTGGACGACCTGCGGCGGCTCGACGACGTCCTAGGCGGAGCACGGCTGCGTCAGACAGCCATCGCCGAATACGAACTCCTCAACGAACTGGCCTCGAACACCGGCCAGCACGGGCCCCTCGAACACCGGCTCCTGTCCCTCCTGGCCGAGTCCGCCCGCATGTGTGGCTGGCTGCAGTTCGACGCGGGCCGTCACGCACGCGCCCAGCGCTTCTACATCACCGCGCTCCGCGCCTCCGCCAGCGCGGGCGACCACCAGGCCGGCGCGAACACCCTGGCGTTCATGGCCATCCAGGTCTACTCCGAAGGCAACCCGCACGACGCGGTCAAGCTGGTGCGCGCCGCACAGGAGGCCACCACACACAGCGCCACCCCGCGAGTGAAGTCGATGCTCCACGCCCGTGCCGCCCGAGCCCTGTCCAAGACCGGCGACCGCGCAGCCTGCTGGCACGAGCTCGACGCCGCCCGGACCCAGTACGCTTGCGGGCCGCACGAGAACGACCCGCCGTGGTCGTACTGGCTGAACCCGGGCGAGATCGAGATGCTAGCCGGCTCCTCTGCGCTCGACCTCCACGACCCGCGCCGCGCCCTGACCCACTTCGAGCACGCGCGCACGGCACGGTACGAAGCCGACGGATACGTGCGCGACCACGTCCTATATCTCACGCGCACGGCGCGCGCGCACCTCCAGCTCGGCGACCTGGACGCCACGTGCGCCGTCGCGTCCAACGCCCATGCGCAGAACGCCATGCTCAGCTCAGCCCGCCCGACCGATGCTCTCGACGACCTGCGCGACGAGCTCCTCCCCCACCAGCACGTACGAGCGGTGAAGGAATTTCTGCAGCTCAGCGCATAGCGCACCAGAAGCAGGAAGGAAATAGGTGCGTGGGCTGTTTGCGGGCCGTGGCCACGCGGGGTGCGGCTGCCGTTACGAGGCGGCCGAACCTGTGCCGCCCGCCTGCTGCTCCCGGAAGGCTTTCAGCAGCGCTTGGTGAGTCTCCTCGACCCGATCCGGGTCTCGCTTGTGTTCACGGACCCCATCGGCCTCGTCCATCATCGCGCTGAATGCCCGCTGGCGGGCGTCCTCCCGCGGTTCCCGGCCCTTCAGCTTGAGGAGTTCCGCGAGGGCGAACAGCACCGCGTCGTCCCCGGTTGGGACGACCTGACCGGCTGCAGCCTGCTCAAGCATCAACTCGGTACGGTCGGCGTCGAACTGCTCATTGGCTTCCCACTCCCCGACCGCAGCACTGAGCGCCTCGTCATCAAGCCACTCTTCCCGCACTCTGCGCCCCCTTCTCCAATACGTGGATGCTATGCGCAAGCGCTCGACGCCTCCAGTGCTGCTGAAAGGCCATCGGCGGTCTGGATCGCGGGCCCAGACCCGGGACCGGGGTCGCTCGGTTCCGAGTCCCAGCGGGTGCTGCACGGGAGTCTGGCTACCGACTATCCCTCTTCGGGCTCGCGCAGCACCGGCTCGTAGGTCCTCCTGGTCATCGCGCTGCGTCGTTGCTGTTGACGTCGGGCGAGTTCGTCTCGGAGGGCGGGCCGGGTCTGCTCGGCGTAGCGCCGCCAGGCAGGGGCGTGGTGGGCGCGGTCGCGGAGCTTCGCCTCGTACCGCGTCCCGTCATCCGTACGCAGGTGGGTGGCTGGGCGTTGGGTACGCTTCTGGCCAGCAGGCTTTGCGCTGCGCAATACCGTCGAGCGAGCCATCAATCGGCTGAAACAGCACCGGGCCGTGGCCACCCGCTACAACAAGCGCCCTGGTGGAGGTGGTTCGGGAGGTGAGGGCTTGGGCCGCTCGCGCGGTGGGTTCACCACCAGACTCCACCTGAGCGCGGACGGCCGCTGCCGCCCACTGTTTCTGATCGGGGACGCACGCTGCTGAGGATCTCGGTCAGGGGGCTGCCTTTCGGCACGGTGAGTTCCTCAGGTGCGTCCGGAGGCGAATGCAAGGACAGCTGCCAGGACAGAGAGGGCGGCGAGGGCGAGGAAGAGTCTGTAATGCGTGTGCCAGACAGCCCAGCCTTTCCCGCTGAAAGGACGTCGCGCGCTCCGGCGCGAATCGTGCCCGCCAGGCCGAAGCCTCGCCCCGCGCCAGCCGGTCGGGTCCCAGGGAGTGCGAATGGGCCCGGATCGCATGGATCCGGGCCCTCTTCAGCAGTAGCGGGGACAGGATTTGAACCTGCGACCTCTGGGTTATGAGCCCAGCGAGCTACCGAGCTGCTCCACCCCGCGTCGGTAGCCCCCACCGTACGCCATCACAGCCGCTGCCGAAGACCATCGCCTGACGCAGGGCTTCTACGCAGCGAAGCCGATGTTGGTGACGTACTCGTACTGGCCCCACTGCGAACCCAGGTCGACGATCGTGTCCTGCCACGCCTCGTCAGGCTCTGGTGGTCGCATGCCGCCCAAGAGCCGACGACGCGGTCCCAGCGGCGCACGTTCATCGTCCGGTACTCCACCACACGCTGCAGCCGCTGCGGCACCTGGGACTGGTTGAGCGGGTGGATCTGCACTCGCGTACCGCGTCCGTCGCGGTTGAGGCGCCTAAAGCCGGCATGGAGCTGCGCTGGGTCGCGCTGGAGGACGCGGTAGCAATGTGCGGCGATGGTCGGATCACCAAAGCTGGCACCCTCACGGCGGTCTTGCTGACCGCGCAGCGCGCCGCCGCCTAGCCCAAGTCCTTGCCCCGCGGGCCTCGGATGCCCGTCGGACAGACACAGCTGCTGGAGTGTCGGCGTTTCGGCCAATCCGTCACCGGCCGTGTGCTCTGGCGCGGCAAGGGTCGGTGCAGAGCGCACCTTCGAAAATCCGCTCAATTCCGGGGTACGCAACCCGTCCGAAAGTGCAGGTGTCCGAAATCGATGCGGCGTCGTTGAGTACGGCAACGCCACCATCACGTCCACGAGGGGGAACTCATTGACGTCCATCGAACGAGGCAACGGTGCAGCCGGGAACCTGCCAAAAGCCGTGGCCGACTCTTCCGCGATTTGCAAGGACCGTCGAGGCGTACCTCAGTCGCCATCCCGGCGAGCGTGACGCCCTGACCGTGCTGCTCGCCGCCCTAGACCGGCCTGTCGACGTGACCGCCCGTACGACGCTGCCCGGGCACGTCACCTGCAGTGCCGTCGTCATCGACCGCGACCGGCGGGTGCTCCACATCGGCCACCGGGCCACGGGACAGCTTCTGCCCCCAGGCGGCCACGTTGAGGCAGGTGACCATACCTTCATGGCCGCGGCTGTACGGGAGGTGTGCGAAGAGGCCGGGCTCCGCCCCGGCGACCTCTGTCTGACACCGCAGTTCCTCGACGAGCCGATCGACGTGGATGTGCATGACATCGACGCCAACCCGGATACAGGCGAGGCCGCTCACCAGCACTTCGACATCCGCTTCGCGTTCTATCTCACCGCCGAGCAGCCGCCCGCACTCGCCCTGCAGGACGAGAGGTCTCCGAGGCCCAGTGGCTCCCGTACGCCGACGTGCGCTCCCCCACACTGCGGGCCAAGCTCCTCGGTGCCGAGCCGCACGGCCTGGACGGCGCCCGGAGCCCGTCAGCGCCACCGCCCTGATCCACGACGGAGCTGGCCGTTACCTCCTTCACCTACGAGATGACCGTGCGGGCATGTGGGAGCCGTGGGTCCTGGCCCTCGTGGGAGGCAAACGGTCGCGGGACGATGCCAGCCTCGAGGCGACACTGCGGCGCGAGCTGGCAGAGGAGACGCCGGGCCTCGTACCCGGCGGGCCTGATGCCTTTCGCCGTCCAGGAGGCGACGATCGTCGACGGCCTGGCGGTACCCATCTGCGTCTACGCCGGGCACTGGAGCGGTGATGCCGAGGCAGTGGATCTCCGCGAAGGTGTCCTGCTGACGTGGTGCACCGTGGACATGCTCGACCGGCTGCGCCTGAGCCCCGGGCTCGGGGACCTGATCCTGCGCCACGCGGCCGAGCTCCCCGCGGCCGAGGGACCGCCGGACGGCACCGGCCCGCTTGCCGACGAGGCTCCGCCAGGGACCGAGCTGCACATCGTCGGCGTGCACCTCCATCTCCAGGACGACCAGGGCCGGATCCTCCTCGGCCTGCGCCACCCGGACTCCGCGTATGCGCCGGACACCTGGCACTTCCTGGCCGGCCACTGCGAGCGGGAAACGGCGATCGACTGCCTCGTAAGGGAAGCGAAAGAGGAAGCGGGCCTCACCATCGAGCCCGAGGACGTCGAGCTCGTCCACACGGTGCACCACGTCGATTCCCCCGACGCCCGGCCGAGGATCGCGCTCGTCTTCCAGGCCCGCTCCTGGACCGGCGACCCGGAAGTCTTGGAACCCGACCGGTGCGTGGAGTGGCGATGGTGGAAGCCGCAGGACCTTCCAGCCGCAGTCGTGCCGTACACCCGCCGGGCGATCGACGGAATCCTTCATGGGCGTCCGTACTCCGAGCAGGGCTGGGGCGAGTGATGAGCACTGTGGACAGTCCCGCCGCCGGCCCGGCCGACGAGGCCACGCCGACGGATGCGGAAGCGGACCCAGCCGCCGCGCGGGCAGCGATGGTCGCGCGGCTTGAGAAGGAAGGGTCTCTACGGCTGGGCGCGGTCCGCGACGCCCTCCTCACGCTGCCCCGCGAGGTGCTGATGCCGCAGGCGTACGTACGGCGCAGCGGCCCGGGCGAGGAGCCGCCACGGTGGAATCTGCTGGACTGGTCGGTGCCGCAGGACCGCCCAGAGCTGCTCGGACTGCTGTACGACGGGGCCAGTGTGCTCATCCAGCACGACGGGGAGCAGCTGCTGGGCCGGGCGCGCGGGACGCGGTCGGGGGCGTCGATCACATCGATGTCGACAGTGATGGGCCTGACCGTCGAGCTGCTGGAGGAGCTGGATCTGCGCCCGGGCCTGCGGGTACTGGACGTCGGGACGGGCGCGGGGGTGACCGCCGCGGTGGCCTGCCAGGTCTGCGGCGACCAAGGGGTGGTCACCCTCGACCGGGACCGGCACCTCACCGACGCGGCCGCCGCCCGCCTGGCTGATCTCGGCTTCCGGCCGCAGGTGGTGTGCGGGCCAGGCGCACAGGGCGTGCCGGGACGGGAGTTCGACCGGATCTTCGTGTCGTACACGGTGGAGTGCGTGCCAACGGCCTTGGTCGAGCAACTCGCTCCCGGCGGCACACTGCTGACGCATGTGACCAGCGCGTCCCCGTCGTGGCCCGGCCTCGCCGTCGTCCGGCGCACTACCGGCGGGCATGTTACGGCGGAGCTGCGGGCCGTGGGGTTCGCCCACCGTGCCGGGCACGGCATGGCGCGGATCTGGCTCAGCGAGGAACTCCGGCAGCGCATGGCCACCGAGCCCGGCACGTGGACCCAGCGGAGCAGGCTGACGCCGCCCGCGGACAGCGACCGCGGTTTCTGGCTGGCGGCCGACCATCTCCTCGGAGGTCTGGTGCGGGACTTCGGCTCTGAGCATCTCGCGATCGCCGCACCCGGCTGCGGATCCTGGATGCGCGCGGAGCCGGTGGGCCGCCAGCGCTGGAGCGTCACCGTCCAAGGGCCGCGGGACATCTGGAAAGAGATCCACGACCTCGCCGACCGGTGGCGGGCTGCACGCTCCCCCGACCGCTACCGCCTCTCCTTCGACGCGGACGGCGGGCAGCGCGCCTCGTCCCGGTGTGGACGCTTGTCCTGGCAACTACCCGCCCCCCACCCGCTCGATGGACGAGCCACCTCGTGACCTCACCGACAGGAGAACCCTGGTAAACGCCGCACCCGCCACCACGGCCAATCCGTCCTCTGCTGCTGGGCGAGTACCGGTGCGCGCGGCGACGACTGCTGATGCAGTGGGCATCATCCGGATGCGCTCCGCAATGTCCGGTCCTCACCCTGGGACGAGGCGTAGATCGGGCGGTCCGCAGGCGAGCTGGCGCCCCGGCTGGCTCCGGCGGCCGACGCGCGGGCGTTTGTCGTCGACGCCCCGGACGGCACGATGGCCGCCGGCGCCCTGGGCCTGATCCACCCTGTCCTGTCGGCCCCCGCCTGGAGACCCCAGAAACCAGTCAGGGGCCTGATCCACGATGCGGATCAGGCCCCTGGCCTAGTGTTTAGTTGTCGGGTGGCGGGAGATGGAACCACGACCTCATCGTCCCGAAGCAACTTAAGTGGCGCCTGACCTTGAAACTGGTGGGGTTATCACCTGGGCTGATGGTCCGCAGCCGTCCGCGCTCGTCCGCTGTTGTCACGTAGATGGGCTCTCACCCCGGACCGCTGACTCACTGCTTGCGGCGATTGCGCGCCTTTCCCACGGGTCAGCATCCAGGGTGAGTGGTACAGACGTGGAGGCCACGAAGAGGGGCTCTCTTCAGCCCGGCCGGGATCTCGGGTAGGAACTCAAAGAGCCCCTGTTTTCCGCAGGTGGCCGAGGTGGCGGTCAACCTGTGCAACCTCCTCTCGGGAAAGGGCTGTAGGGGCCCACTGTCGGGCATCGCCGTGGGCGATGAACTCTTCGGGCAGCTCGATCCCGTAGTGCTGCACGTAGTCAGCCGCGTCGAGTCGCCAGAAGAATCGCCCGTCGCTCATGATTGCGGTGCCGCCGGGCCGGGAGAACTTGTTACCCAAGACGTCCTCCGAGAATCCCATCAGGGCGATGATGGGGGTGCCGGAGCGAAGATACTCGACGATCCTTGCCCGTTCCTCTTTAGGGATGGCGCCCACCCGCTGTCGGAGCTCGTTGGCATTTTCCGAAAAGGCGGACTGGCTCGCGATCGTGCCGAATACCCCCAAGGGGGCGATATTTGTCATGCAAATCTTCCAGACCGTAGGTGCGACCTCTTCGGCGGAGAGAAGAAGGTCCGCCTGCCCGCCGAAGAGTGGCGCCATCACAATATTTCTAGCCGCATCCTACTGGCTACCGCATTCCCCAGGGCACGGGATCACCTTGGGAACCGTTCGGCCACTCGCGCACGGTACCCGCGACGGGATCGAGGTCCACCTGATGCTTACTGGCGCCAGTGATCTTTACTCCCATAGCTTCCGCGAGCTCTTCAGCGGAACCGCATGCGGCATGGCAGGAGACGATCTGAATGGGGCCTCCCTTGTAACTCGGATTCTCTCGGACGAGCTGGGCGATTTGCTCGGGATGGGTGATAAAGCCGTCCACTCGGAAATTGCCAGCCTCGTCCCCGTGGACAATCACGTCGTGCCCCTTGGCGCCGGTCGATCGCATAAAATTCTGGATCGTGTTGGCGTCGTCGCCGATGGCTGTGGCGGTCTCGCTGTATCGGACTTTACTGCCAGCCCAAGTGAAAGAGGCGCCAGCAGCCCCCGCTGTCAGGCTTCCGCCGGACGCGCCGCCGGTCGCCATCTCAGCGATTTCCGCGGCACAGGCCGGCGCCGTGGCCAGGCATCCCTCGCCCACGACGATAGCCACCGGAGCGGTGGCCACTACCGCGGCCACACCTGCGACAACACCCAGAACGATCTTCTGCCAGGTTGCGAGCTTCGGCGTATCGGGAAGGTCGTTAGCCTTCGCGTCGTAGTAGGGGTTCGTTCCCATCGCCCAGCAGGATCTGCACTGCGATCCGTCTCTTCGCTCGGGCTTCGGATCTGGTCCCTTCTTGAACAGGACCTGCGCCGATTTGTGGCCGCCCTCCGTGTGGACTGTGACGGTCATGGTGCCACTGCCGGTGCCGCCACCCGCCTTCTGGTACTGGAATGTCTGGCTGTAGGTGTCGGTGGAGACGTATGTCCATCCGTTTCCGTCCCGCTCGGGCGTGTCAGTGATCTTGTGTAAGTCACCTGGTTTCATTGGATGCTGAGCCGGTCCTCGAAGAACAGTGAGAACTGGTTCAGTGCCTCTTTCCAGTGTGCGGCGACGTGGTTCGCGTCGCGCGCTTTGGGGTTGATCTGCTCGCGGACTGCGAGGTAGAGAACCTTCAACGCGGCCTGTTCCGAGGGGAAATGGCCGCGGTTGCGGGTGGCCTTGCGGAGTCGCGAGTTGATCGACTCGACCATGTTCGTGGAGTAGACCACCGTCCTTATGGCTGGTGGGAACGCCAGGTAGGGCGTGAACTCCGGCCAGGCAGACCGCCAGGTCCGGACCATCGCCGGGTAGCGTTGGCCCAGGTCAGAGGCCTCGAGGTTGTCGAGAGCCTGTTCGGCGGCCTGTTGGGTCGGAGCTGCATAGATCGCTTTGAGGGCCGGCATCAGTTTGGGGTGGTCCCGCGCCGATGACAGTCGCAGCGAGGCTCTGGTCAGGTGGATCACGCAGGTCTGGACGGTGGCCTTGGGCCAGGTCGCGGTGATCGCGTCGGGCAGGCCTTTCAGGCCGTCGCAGACGACGATGCAGACGTCCTCGATGCCGCGGTTCCGCAGCTCGGACAGCACTGCCATCCACGTGGTGGCGCCCTCGCCCTCGGAGCCGACCCATAGGCCCAGGACGTCTTTGCGGCCGTCCATGTCGACTCCGACGGCCAGGTAGACCGGTTTCGAAGTCACCGACCCCGAGCGGATTTTCACCCACAATGCGTCGATGTAGATGATCGGCCAGACAGCATCGAGGGGTTTGTTCTGCCAGGTCACGAGCTCGTCGATCACGGCGTCGGTGACCTTGCTGATCAGGTCGGGGCTGACCTCGACGTCGTAGATCTGGGCCAGGTGGCAGCGGATGTCGCGCACGCTCATGCCGCGTGCATAGAGGGGGAGGATACGGTCGTTGAACCCGGCGAGCCGACGGGCATTCTTGGGGACCATGCGCGGTTCGAAATCGCCGTTGCGGTCCCGTGGAACCGCCAGCGTGACCGCCCCTGCGTCGGTGAGGACGGTCTTGGGCGAAGTCCCGTTGCGGGAGTTCCCTGAGCCGCGACCTGCCCGATCTCCGCGTTCGTAGCCGAGGTGTTCGCTCATCTCGGCTTCCAGGGCCCGCTCCAGCACGGCCCGGGTGATCTCCGTCAGCAGCCCGCCCTCACCGAGCAGGGCCGCCCCGGAGGCGTCAGCCTTGTCGAGCAGTCGCTCGACGACCTCGTCAACCATCTCGTCGTCGGCCACGGATCCGGCCGCTTCGTCTTTGTCTGCCATGACTCGTCCGATCCGCCCGGCCCAAGGGCCCGAGGCCGAGCCCCGGGCCAGGCTGTCACATCACGGACTTACACGATCTTTCAGACACGCTCTCCCGCTCCAGGCGGTCGACAGTGCTTCCGCCGTGGCCGTCACTGCACCCGTGCTCGCAGGGCGTGACAGGCCGCAGGCCGGTGGGGTCGGACAGGGTGACGGGAGTGTTGTTGGCGTAGGAGTAACCGTTGAGGGACTCGTGGTCGCTGGGGGCGAGAATGGGGTCGGCGGAGAGGAAGCGTCCACTGGCTGGGTCGTACTCGCGGGCGCCAATGTGGGTGAGTCCGGTGTCTGCGTCGGCGGGTTTGCCGAGGAAGCCCTTGTCGTCGGGCCACGTCGACGGTGTCGTGCCGCGTGTCTCGCCGAAGGGCTTGGTGTAGCGGCGGGTAACGGCCTGGGTGGTGGCGTCCACGGTCATGGAGGCGGTGCCGTGGTGGTCGTCGACCATCCAGGACAGGCCGGTCTCAGTGCGGACGGCGGTGGCGTCGCCAGCTGGGTAGTAGCGCTGGGCGGTGAACTTCTTGGCGGCCGTGTCGTAGTGGAGTTCCTGACCGGCCAGGTAGAGGACAGTCTTGGCGGGGCTGCGGCGGATCAGGAGTTCGCCATTGGCGTCGTACAGGTAGTCGGTGGTCTTGGTGCCTTCAGTGAGACGGCTGAGCTCTCCTTCAATGTGCGCGAGACCGCGTTCACAATCCAGGCCGTGGTGTTGCGGGCGTAGCTGGTCCGTACGCACGACTCGTCACCGGATTTGGCGGCGTCGCCGCTGTCTTCCACCGTGATCGGCATGCCGTACGTAGTGTCGTACGTGGTCTTCTGGGTCACAGTACGGGTGCCGCTGGAAGTCTTGGTACGGGTGACGGTCTCACCGGCCTGGACGATCCAGGCGTCGGTGGTGCCCCAGGTGTAGGCGTGGCTGCCGGTCTTGTGGGACCAGGGAGTGTTGATGGTGCCGCTGAGTTCTTCGGTGTCGTCGTAGACGATGGTCTCGCGGACGAAGCCGGCGTACTGACGAGAGTCGTCGATCGCAGCTCCGGTGGAGTCAGTGACCTTAGCCACGCGGGCGGTGCCGTCGAGTTCCTTCTCGCCGTTCAGGCTACGCATGTAGAGGGTGAGCTTTTTCGAGCGTGGTCCCTCGGAGTTGCCTGAGGTCTGAACGACCTTGCCGTAGCCGCGCCACTGCGACCAGGTGCGGTTGGACGCCTTGGTCAGGCCCTCGTCGTCGGAGTACGCCCAGCCGGCGCCGCCCTGGTAGTCGTAGTACGTCTCTCCGGTGTCGGCGTGTCCGTACGGGTCGTCCCGGAGGACGGAGGTGACTACGTACTTGTGGGACCAGTCTGTGGTTGGAGTCGCGCCGGACTGGGACCACTTGACTGGGAAGCAGCGGCGGGTGTTCTTGTCGACGTCTGAGGGCATGCTGCTGCCCCACACACAGTCGGGGTCGGAGTAGTTGACGGTGAGGGTTGAGCCGGTCTCGGACTTGATCGTGCGCACACGCCACTTGATGTAGCGCAGGGTGTCCGTTCCGCTGCCTTCGACGTGGTTGGACAGCTGGAATCCGCCGAAGACCACGGGGGGCATGACTGCGGTGGTGCCGTTGGCCTTGCCCGTGTTCTGAATGGAGTTCAGCCAAAGGCTTGCCGAGGAGGCGTCACCGGTGTCGGGGAAGCTCTGGTCCAGATGCCAGGTGTCCACGTCACGCTGGGTGGTGCCGGTGCCGCTCCACACCGAGGTGGTGATGTCGGTGAGGCGCTTGCGGGTGAAGAAGGACGGACCGATCTGGGTGGTGCACTTGGTGCTGGCCGCACAGATCATGTCGAAGGGAACGTCTGGCCAGTTCGCCTTGGTGGCCGACGTCAGGCTGGAGCAGCCGCCCGAGGTTACGCAGCGCTCGGCGTAGGTGTAGCGAACCTGCTGGGCGGCTGGTTTCGCGTAGATCAGGTCGCTGCGCAGGCCGTAGTCGATGCGGTTGAGGTAGCCGCCACGGGTGTAACCGGTGCCGTTCACCGTGGTGTCGGCGTTCTTGGAGTAGTAGTTCGTCTCTTTGCTGTACCAGTACGTGGAAGCGTTGCCGTGGGCGTCTACGACGTAGTCCAGGTGCCAGCGCCAAGCCTGGTTGCAGGAGGAATCGGCGAAGCCGCTGGATTTGTAGCAGGGTTCGCTGGCGTCGTCACCGAACACCGGGACGGTCCAGACGGAGTTGGTGACCGGGTCGTCGTCGGCGGTGTCGGTGGTGCCCTTGTCGCTCCAGCCTGGCAGCCGGTGCTTGCCGAAGAAGTACTGGATCCCGGATGCGTCCGTGACCTTCCAGTACTCGGTGTTGTTGTCGCCGTTGCCGGTGGCGCCGGTCTCATGTTCGACGCGGGTGCCGTCCTCGTTCTTCAGCTTCCACGAGCCGCCAGCCGCCTCCGAGAGCGCTGCGGTGTCACAGGCCGCCTTGTCAGCGCACGTGTTGACCAGTTCTACGGCCTTGCCGTTGAGGACCAGGGTGGCATTGCCGTACTTCCAGCACAGGTCGCCCTTGCCGGACTGGCCGTCGTCCTTGCAGGAGCCGTACTTGCGCTCGACGTAGGACTCGGTGGTGGAGAAGCCTTCGCCGATCACCGAGGTCTGGTTGTTCTCGCCTGCTGTACGGCCGTCCACCGAGGCAGAGTTGTAAGAGATCGACAGGTTCGGGGACGGACCCGCCGTCGCGGGGGGAACCCGCAGCGGGTAGTTCCACGTGAAGTCCCCGGTGCTGCCGCCCGCCTCCCAGGTTGCGGTCGGGGACAGCGAGGTGGCGCTGTAATCGCTTCCACCGCCGGAACTGTCGGCCGCCGCCGCCAACAGCATCGGGTGCCGGCCGCGAATGCGCGGGCGGAGACGGTGCCTGTCAGGGCTTGGGACTCCGCGTTATTGTCCGCGCCCGCCACTGGGCTCTGGGTGCGGCAGGACTTCTTCTCTGGAGTGGTCAGCGCACACGCCGGAAGGCTCACCAAGCGCAGACGGGGTCCGAAGTTGCCGCCGTAGACATCGTTGAAGGAGGAGTAGTCCAGGGAGAGGCGGAGTTTGTCGGTGTCACCGGCGGAGTTTGCGGATGCTGCTCCCGCCGGGTCGACGGTGAGCAGGATGCCGTTGACACCCGCCTTCTTCGCGGCCGACTGAGAGTGAATGCTGAGCGCCACCTTCTCGGCCGGGCCGGTGGCCTTCGCCCTCTTCTTGGTCTTCGCCGATTTCACTGCTGCTGAGGCGGGTTCCTGGGCCAGCGTCATGCCGAGTCCGCCGATGGTGATAGCGGCCTTGCCAGTCGCTGCAACCTCGGTGGTGGCCTTCCCAGCCTTCGGCCAGGCGGCTCTCTTCAGCCGCTCACGGGTCTGGCGGGTTGCCGGTGCGGCTTTATCCTTCGGGGCCTTGGACACGCCGGGCTTAAGCACGCCCACCTTGTCGGTCTTCGCCTTGGACCGATGCTCAAGCGGCTTGCGGGCGGCCTGGGACTGAGCCTGCGCAGCGAAGTCATAGCCCGCAGGAACTACGACTTGCGGCAGAAGGGAGAGGGAGGCGACGAGTGCGCCACGGCCGAGCCAGCGACGTATGACTGCCCCTGGCAAACGTGTGCGGAAGGGTGTTGGAGACACGGTTCTTTCCCGTTTTCAGAAATGGAAAGGGACAGGAAGCGCCCGGGCGTCGGTGTCCGCGCCCGAGAACGCCGGAGCTCGACAGCACATCCGCGCAGGTACGCGGGCGATGCGAGCAGAAACGAAACCGAGCAGAAGGGGGCGGGACAGGGCAGGCAAGGAGGCCCGCCCTGTCCCGCCCTGCTCTTACCGCTGTTCGGCGTTGCGCCGGTTGGCGATCGTGTCGGTGGAGGTGGCTCCGGCCCAGACGCGAACGCTGTCGATCGTTCCGGGGAAGTAGCGCGCGGCCGCGCCGTTGATCTTTGCCCGGCCGATCTCGAACGCTCCGCCGCCCTGCCAGGGGGCTGAGTACGGCACGCCGTCCTCGTCACCCATCAGGGCGCTGTCGACGTAGAGCCTGAGCGCGCCAAGCCTGGAAGTGTCTTCCGGGTCAGCTGCTGCCTGGGCGTCATGGACGACCGTCAGCATGACGGGGACGCCCAGTTTGGCCGTGGTGAGCGCGGTGGACTCGCTCTCGGTCCAGACCGCTCCGGTGCCGTCCTTGTCGGGGCGGCCGAATATCCACCGTCCCTGGGTGCTGCCGGCCGGCTGCTCGTACCAGACACCCCAGGAGGACTGGCTCGTGCCCGACTGGCCGAAGACCTGCACCGCGTACGACTTGCTGGTGTCGGCGAGCTTGGCAGGGTCCAGCGTCACCCAGGCGGTCGCGGTGAACGAACCGGAGTCGTCAACGACCGGACCGGTGGCTGTGGCATAGGCGCTGGTGCCGTTCAAACTCGTTGGCTGGCCAGAGGGCGTCCAGGAGATCGAGCCTGGGTGAAGGGTCGACTCAAGATGGAGTGGAGGCCGCACAGCGACTCCGCGGGGACATCCGCTTAGAGGCTGACCTCATGACGCTGCACGGCCCGAACGCCCGGTGCAGCCGTCATCCCTCGGTCGTGGTGCCCTGGTGTTCGTGGCCGGTGTCGAAATAGTGGTCCAGATACGCTTCCTCGTCGAGGGAACTGTCGCGCAGGAGAGAGAAGACCTCATCTCCGTCGTCCGGCCGTCCTTCGGTGGCCAAGCGGTAGCACTGGGCCAGTTCCAGGTAGCGATGGCCGTTTTCCCTAGCATAGGTCCGTGCCTCGCCTTCTGCCCTGGCGATGGCCTGGTCCATCGAGACGGCCTGCCACAGCGTCAGGCGCTCCTCATAGGGCGTGCCCTCCCAGGCGTCCCACTGGAACACACAGCGAACCGCGTACCAGCCCTCCTCGTCTGCCATGGTGATCTCCTTGAATGACACACCACGCTGGGCGTGGTCGACGGCCTGGTGCCCGGGACCTGGACCACCGCCGATTCTCACCGTCGAGAGTCGTCCATGCAATCGCATACTTGCTGTTCAGGTGCTGTCTGCAGGCGGGGCGGCAGGGGGAGAGTTGGAGCAATGCTCGGAACCTGTGGATCGGTGCCGGGAGGAACGCGGAGGGCGTACCTTCCCGAATGATCCCTTGAAGGTCTCCGAGTAGGCCCGCGTTCTAGCGCGCCCGGCGACACCGCCCACCTGAAGCCGGAGGGTCGCCTCCCTCATCTTTCAGTTGAGCCCTGCCTATGCGTGCGATGCGCCGGTCTTCGCTGTTGCGCCCCAGTGCGGTTCCGCCATTGATGTCTGGATGTCGTGCGGCCTTTGTGCGCTGCACAGACACGCCCCGGTCGGTCCTGCCGTAAGGACAGAGCCACGCACATCGACCTCTCCAAACCGTGCTCGTTCCGGAGCCTTGACTGCATTGGTCCGGTCCAATAGCGTCCCCCGCACAGAACTCCACATGGTTCAACACCCAGTTCAACACCCACCAGCCGTCCCCCGCACTCTGATGACGATCCGCTGGTCAGGGAGCGCAAGTCCGGGCGCCCGCCGTGGGCTGCCTGTCCACGGCAACCCTGGTAGCGGGCTTCGCCCTGTTCGTCGTCGTCCAGATCCGCAAGAGCGCGTGCACTGCTCACCGTTGGTGGAGATCACCGGAGACGGCGTAGCGGACAAACACGGTCATGCCTTTTCTTCGGAGGTCAAGACACATGCAGTTATCCCTTGCGAGACCGCGGCGCAGTGGGTGGAAGAGCGTGCTCAGGCTGGTTCCCGTCGTCGCGGTCACGGTGGCGACCACCGTCGTCGGGACGCTGAACGCCGAGGCGGCAGTGCCCACGACGCCGTCGGGCTTCAGCCTCACCTGGAGCGACGACTTCAACGGTGCGTCCGGCACCGGCATCGACCAGAGCCTGTGGAAGTACGACACCGGGCCGGGCAGCAATTTTGGCACCGGTGAGATCGAGACCATGACCAGCAGCACGTCGAACGTCTACTACGACGGCCAGGGTCACCTGGTGCTCCAGGCACTGCACTCCGGTTCCGACCCGCGGGGCGGATGGACCTCGGGGCGTGTGGAGACCCAGTCGGCGGGCTTCGGCGCCCCGGCCGGCGGAGTCGTACGCATCGAGTCCGTCCTCCAGCAGCCGAACGTCACCACCGCCAACGGTGCGGGCTACTGGCCGGCGTTCTGGATGCTCGGCGCGCCGCTGCGTGACGGTGTGACGTGGCCGAAGTCCGGCGAGGTCGACATCATGGAGGACATCAACGGCCGTGGCTCCGTCTTCAGCACGGTCCACTGCGGCGTGAATCCGGGCGGGCCGTGCAACGAGTCGACCGGCCTCGGTTCGGGTGAGCGTGCCTGTTCGGGCTGCCAGACCGGCTTCCACGACTACGCGGCGGAGATCGACCGCTCCGTGTCGCCGGAGCAGATCCGGTTCTACCTCGACGGGAACAACTACTTCGCCGTCAATGCCAACCAGGTGGACGCGACGACCTGGTCCGACGCGATCGACCACCCGTTCTTCATCATCTATGACCTGGCGATCGGCGGCGGCTTCCCGGACGCCTTCGGCGGAGGCCCGAACGCGGCCACGGTCTCCGGCGGCAAGCTGGTCATCGACTCGGTGGCCGTCTACAACAAGGGGCCTGGCTCCGGGGGTGGCGGCGGCGGTTCGGTGACCGGCCAGACGATCACCGGCCCGGGCGGCAAGTGTGTGGACGTGGCGGGTGACGACACCGGCGGCGACGGCACCGCCGTCCAGCTCTGGGACTGCCAGTCGGCGGCCAAGGACCAGCACTGGACCTGGAGCGGCCAGACCCTGCAGACCCTCGGCAAGTGCCTGGACATCGCCGGAGGCAACAGCGCCGGGGGTACGAAGCTGCAGCTCGCCACGTGCAACAACGGCGGCTACCAGAACTGGGTGCGACAGACCGACGGCACGCTACGGAACCCGGCCAGCGGCCGATGCGTCGACTCTCCATCGGGTGCCACCGCGAACGGCACACGGCTCCAGATCTGGGACTGCAACGGTTCCGGTGCCCAGCAGTTCGCCATCGGTGCCCCGGTCTACGGACCGGGCGGCAAGTGCGTGGACGTGGCGGGTGACGACACCGGCGGCGACGGCACCGCCGTCCAGCTCTGGGACTGCCAGCAGGCGACCTCCCTCGACCAGAAGTGGACGTGGAGCGGCCAGACTCTGCGGACTCTCGGCAAGTGCCTGGACATCGCGGGCGGCGTCAACGCGAACGGTACGAAGCTCCAGTTGGCCACCTGCAACGGGGGTGCCTATCAGAACTGGGTCGCCAACGCCGATGGCTCGATGTCCAACCCGACCAGCGGCCGGTGCGTCGACTCGCCGTCGGGTGCCACCGCGAACGGCACACGCTTGCAGATCTGGGACTGCAACAGTTCCGGCGCCCAGAAGTTCGCTCTGGCGTGAGAGGGGACCGCGGCCACCGGCGGAAGCCGGCTGCGGTCAGACTCTGACGGGTCGTCATTCCCCTTGAACCGGGGCTGGGTACGTCGAATGGGGGGGGGGCGCGGCCCGCCGCGCGCGCGGGGGGGGCGGGGCGGCCCGGGGTGCCCGCGGCACCCCCCCCAAACTGGCCCCCGCGCTGCCCCACCACCACCCCCCCCCCCAGACGCTCGCCACGACCACCCCCCC